>NZ_JBFRTQ010000041.1:0-53830 GCF_041474195.1 Vibrio sp. 10N.222.52.C3
TCTGAAATGATGCAAATCTTATATTTAATAACGCTTATTTAGTAACCTTTGTTGAGTCCCATATCAAATCAAGTGGCTGATTTTATTGGGTATCGGAGAAAAGTCTCAAAAATTATTATTTAGTTCGCTAAAGTTTTAAATTCTATTAATGGTTGTTTGTATGGAATATAACTCCATTTCGTTACTGTTGAGTAGATGGTTTTTAGCTATATATGTGAAATTTGAAGCGAGTTATCTTTCTGATTTGAAAGAATAATTAAATAGTTAAGATAAAAAAGTTGGCGAAAATCAGAAGCTTGGCATACACTTTCCTTGTAAATGACCTTATCTCATTGATTGAATAGGGTAAATGCTTTGGCGCTACTGGCGATGGTAGCAATGTTTAACATAGCTTTGAGGAAAGTTTTATGGCACTCACGAAGGCCGATTTGGCTGAGAACCTGTTTGAGACACTCGGATACAGCAAGCGGGATGCCAAGGAAACGGTGGAAGTGTTTTTCGAAGAAGTTCGTAAAGCGCTCGAAAATGGCGAACAGGTAAAACTGTCTGGTTTTGGTAATTTTGATCTTCGCGAGAAAAACGAGCGACCTGGTCGTAACCCGAAAACTGGTGAAGACATTCCAATTTCTGCTCGACGTGTTGTTACTTTTAGACCGGGACAAAAACTAAAGGCCCGTGTCGAAAATATTAAAATCGAGAAGTAGCCAAGCAATAGACCACGCCTAGCGTGGTCTTTTTGTATCTGCATAGAGTTTAAGCTAAACGCATTTCTTTAATTTTTAGTAACCTTTCTCAAACTCCATCTATTTACTGTCCGGTAAGAACTTGCTTTAGATGCGAAAACAGAGGCTAGGCCTCTGACTTTGAATCTTCACTCTAAAGGGCTTGTTGAACCTTACTTGCGATGTCTTCAGACACCCAAGGCTTCCATACCTGTGGTGAGCTTTCTAGAAAGTAATACATGGCTTCTTCGGCGTCGGCTTGGTTGTCTTCCATCCAGGCCAGCAACTCACTCATTTGTTTATTGGTAAAACCACGCTTTTCAAAGTATTGGTAGGCAAGAGGTTCGTTATTAGCAAAGGCTTCTGTGGTGATTGTGTGAACCGGTGCTGGTGGATACATGGTCACTTTAGGAGATTCACAATCAGGTTGTGTCGTACAGTTACGGAATTCCTCAATGTCAGTACCACTTCCGAAATAAACCTTCACCATTTCATACTTACCTAGCACAGGCGTAGGCGACCAGTAATATCCAAACCATGCTTTTTTGCGTTCGTAAGCTTTCGCTATCGTACCTGCTAAAGCGGCGCCTGAGCCGGGATCAACCATTTCAAAATTGTGATCTTCTAACTTAAGCGCATCGAACAGGTGACCGGAGGTAATCTGACAAGTCCAACCCGCAGGGCAGCTATAAAACGCAAACTTCTCATCATCTTCTGGGTGTTCAAACAGCTTTGCGTTTTTAATCACACCTTCAATGGTTGTAAGCTCTGGGTACTGTTCAACAAGGTAGTTTGGTACCCAGAAACCTTCTTCACCGCCGTTGACCAAAGACTTGCCCGCGTAACGTAGACGCTTATCCGCAACACCCTTATCCAACGCTTCTTTGATGCCATTAGTCCAAAGCTCTGGCGCAACATCAGGTTGACCTTTTTCAATCATTGACGTGCCCGTAGGGACGCTATCACCGGGGATTAAGTCCGCTTCACAGCCGTAGCCGTTATTCAAAATGAATTGGTCGACATGAGCAATAAGGCTCGCCGAGTTCCAGTTCATGTCTGCAATGGTGATCTTTCCGCATTCGTCAGCACTAGCGTGTACAGAAAACGCAGCAAGTAGCGCGATGGAAAGCATGGATTTGTTATTCTGCATTGACGTAATTCCTTTTCTTGTCAGAAGCTTATTCGCTATAGAAACAGAAATGTTCGACGGAGAAAAGAGACTGAGATCTAAATTTAAACGATCTGATTATTTGGGATAGGAAGTGGAGAGGCTACTCAACAAGTACTAAAAAGGGCTGCGAGTGCAGCCCTTGTGATGTTTATTGGAATAGCCTATCTATGTGTTAAGCCGCTTTAATGTGCGTTGTAATGTACGGTTGCCATGCTTGTTGGTAAAGCTCTAAAGATTGGCGTCGTAGGCTATTGATTTGTGCCGCTTCGATATCGTTGATTGGGCGATGTTCTGCAATTGCGTGACGCTCAATACCTTGGATAATTTCGTACAGCTCGTGCTCAGGACCACTTTTCACATCAGCAATCGCTTTTAAGTGAAGTTGAACCTCTGCAATGATGTTGGTTTTAGGCAAACGAACCAACAAGTTAAGGTCACGGTAACCAGAGTCAGCCGGCGATTTAAACTTATTTTTCAGCTTAACAACGTCTGCTTCACGGCTTAGCGCTTCGTAAACTTCAACCAAGCTCTCTACATCGTTCGCGATGATAGTTGCACGGGCTAAGTCGGTAATTTTTGTCACATCACCATCAAGCTCAAGGGCGATTTTTTCTTCTGCGCGAGCTTGAGATTTAACGCCAGCAAATAGCGCTTCAGAATTGGTGAGTAGGGCAGTACTTTTACAGATAGTTTCTAGTTCAGCTTGGCCTTGATGCGCTTTGCTGTACAAAATATCGAAGTCGGTGTAAGGCTGAGTCGGGCGTGAGTCGAAGGCCTTGATGCCGTAAAGGCCGCTCAAACTATGACGGAATACGTTTGAAGATACTTGGTTTTGCGCAGGAGTGCGCGTTTGATCTGTTGAACTTGTTGAAACAGGTGCTGCTGCGAATGCAGGCGCTCGGCTCAATACCAAAAGCATTAGGGCCGTCGTACGGAGAAATACACTCATTCAAACTCCAAAATACAAGGTTACAAAAAACGGGTAGTCAAAAGGGGTAACCAGTAACGCACAAGAGTAAAAACAGCTTAACTAATTTCACTACATATTAAATGAGGCTAGCTAAGACAGAAACCAATTCTAACGTTTAATATTGCTTTAAAATGTGAAGATATAGCCAAATAACCCAACCGTTAGTTCCGCAATTATCAGAACTTTGAACTTAGCCAGTTTCTGATTTTATCGAAATCAATTTAGTACTTTAAACCAAGCTAAGGTTGCTCTTACCTCTCTATACTGTACCCTTGCATTATGACTGTTTAACATGAACGAAAGATGAATAATCCTGAATTTTGGCACAATAAATGGGCAGCCAACCAAATTGGTTTCCACCTCGAAGATGTAAACCCACTTCTGATTAAATTTTGGGAAAAGACTGAGCCTAGCTACGAGAAGAGTGTGTTTGTTCCACTTTGTGGCAAAAGTGAAGATCTGATTTGGCTAGCTTCAAAGCATGAAGATGTTCAAGGTGTCGAGTTAAGCCAGATTGCGGTTCGCGCATTTTTTGCAGAGCACCTTTATACCCCGACTGTGACTCAAATTAGCGGTCAGCACGAGCTCTACCAATTCGATGAACTGAACATCTACACAGGCGATTACTTCACAGCGCCAATCCAGCCTGTCGATACCATTTATGATCGCGCGTCTTTAGTCGCATTGCCTGAAGAGATGCGAGTGCAGTATGTAGAGCGTTTGAAACAACTGCTGAAACCGGGTGGTAAAGTCCTTCTGGTAACTCTAGATTATGACCAAAGCGAGATGGCAGGGCCTCCGTTTAGCGTACCTAAACTAGAGATCGATCAGTTGTTCTCAGGATACAAAATCACATTGTTGAATCAAGATATAGCGGACGATGAACATCCGAAGATTGCTAAGAAAGGCTTGTCTCGATTCAGTGAAGAAGTGTATTTGATTGAGTCAGACGCTTAAGTTCAGTTTGCTTAGTTAAGCCAACAGATAACACCAACAAAAAGACGGGCTCGATCGCCCGTCTTTTTATGGTTCAGATTTGAACTCGTGATTGTTCAGAATTGAATAGCAGGTTAGTAAATCACTTTTACTTTTGACGCGCTCTCAATGGCATCTTCAATCGCTGTTTCTGTGCTGTTACGACGAGTAAGCGCCACACCAAGACGACGGCGACCATCGATATCGGGTTTACCAAACAAACGAACTTGCGTTTGTGGTGCGTCTAGCGCCTCTGTAAGACCTTCAAAACGAATGTTGGTTGAAGTGCCTTGGCCAAGGATAACCGCTGATGCACAAGGGCCGTATTGCGTGATAGATTTGATCGGCATACCGGTAAACGCGCGTACGTGCAGTGCGAATTCCGATGAGTCTTGAGACATCAGAGTCACTAAGCCAGTATCGTGTGGGCGAGGGGAGACTTCGTTAAAGATAACGTGATCGCCTTTAACAAACAGCTCTACGCCGAAGATACCGTGACCACCTAGTGCATTAACCACTTGTTCAGCCGTGTATTGCGCGGCTTTAAGTGCGTTGTCTGACATCACTTGTGGCTGCCATGATTCACGGTAATCACCGTCTTCTTGGCGGTGACCGATAGGTGCACAGAAGTGAACACCGTCGACTGCGCGAACGGTTAGAAGCGTGATCTCGTAATCAAAGTCGATGAAGCCTTCAACGATCACACGACCCGCACCAGTACGACCGCCTTCTTGTGCGTAGTCCCAAGACTTCTGAATGTCTTCTTCTGTTTTGATAACGCTTTGACCTTTACCTGAAGAGCTCATTACTGGCTTAACAACGCAAGGCATGCCCACGAATTCAACAGCGGCAGCGAAGTCTTCAAAGGTGTCTGCAAAGCGGTAAGGAGAAGTGCTCAGTTTTAGCTCTTCTGCAGCTAGGCGACGGATACCTTCGCGGTTCATCGTTAGCTTAGTCGCATTTGCAGTGGGAACGACATTTAAGCCTTGCGCTTCTAGTTCTACCAACTTGCTGGTGGCAATAGCTTCAATTTCAGGAACCACATAATCTGGTTTTTCAAGTTCAATGACTGCTTGCAGTGCATCGCCGTCTAACATGTCTAATACATGACTACGATGTGCAACTTGCATTGCGGGTGCGTCTGCGTAACGGTCACATGCAATAACTTCCAAGCCTAAACGTTGGCACTCGATAGCAACTTCTTTGCCGAGTTCACCTGAACCTAATAGAAGTACACGAGTAGCATTTTCACGAGTAGCAGTACCAAACATAGAAATTCCTTCCGATCTTTTGAGCGATTGATTGAAAACGGGGTGATCATACTTATTTCAATGACAAAAGCAAACGTTTGCGCAAGTTGTTGCGTTAATTACAGGTATAAAAAAAGCAGCCCCGTTAAATAGGGCTGCTTATTTAAAATTTTGTTAATTAGATGTACTTAGATTGCTAAGTAAGTCACTGGAATGTCGGGATTAATCGCTTCTAATGTAGATTGCGTATCCGCTAGGTGACTGATGCTACCTTCGGCAATTTCAACCAACGCTGCACTTTCAATCTGTTCAAAATCGAAGCCAGCCAGTTTAAGTTGAATCAACGCCACTTGTAGAGGAGGTAAGCTCGGGTTGAACGCTGCGTTTTCAGCGTAAGCACCGGTGAAAATCTCACCCGACGTCAATTGCAGTGAAACACCACTTAGGTTTTTGGTGTAAGGGGCATGGCTGCGGTTTAGTGCTGCTAGCGCTTCTATAACAATAGGCGTTGTTTCTTCAGTCGTGTGCTTATGATCAAGCTTAGTCATTAGGCCAGTCGTCACACCTAAGTCAGCAGGGCCGAATGAGTCTGGTAGGTACTCTTGCAGAGACATTTCATCACGTTGTGGAAGCTGAACTTTAAGTTCTTTTGCTGTGGTCAGTTCGTTCATGAATTGACGACAGTGACCACAAGGGCTGAAATTGATTGTGATATCAGAGATACCTTGCTCGCCTTTCATCCAAGCGTGGCTGATTGCAGATTGCTCAGCGTGTACTGTTTGGCCAAGTTGAGCACCAGCAATTTCAAGGTTTGCACCAAAATACAGAGTGCCAGATAAACCACGCACGATTGCACCAACATAAAAGTCAGATAACGGAGCGTAAGAATAAGCTGCGGCAAAAGGAAGTAGCGCAATACGTAGCTCGTCATCCGCTAAACCACTTGCTTGCAGTAGGCTAGCAAATTGTTCTGGAGACAATGTCGCGTCAAAGTTGTCTGCTAATACGATGTCACTCAAAAGTGCTTTGATTGCTGTTGGAGCACTTTCCAGCGCCAGGGTAATACGACTGTTCATGTTGAATCCTTAATTGACCTTAGGCTTTAATTCTATGCAATGCTCAGGAATTTTCTGTGACTTTGATCACTAATATGTTGTTGTTGTTACATTGGTTTGCATAATTAGAGTGAGGTCACAGATGAAATCGATTGCAAGAGTAAAAACTACCATTGATATCCCACTTATTGGCCTAAACAGGGCGCGATTTGACTGCTATTGCCGAGTAATTGCGAGAAAAAAGCCCAAGCTATCACTGAAATAATCAGGTTATGCTTGGGCTTATTGATATCTGTAACGCCTAAAAGTCGCGAACCAGTGAATTTAGCTATTTACCAACTCATCTATTAGAGCGCGTATAAACTGTAATCAAAGTAGTTAAGAATAGAACCAAACCACGAGCGAAAATATACTCGGTGCAATGATTGAGGTGATAACCCCACAAAGAACCAATGCCAACGAACTGAATGCAGCATCTTCCTGATTCTTTTCAGCACAGGTTGCCGTGCCTAAAGCGTGAGACACAGTACCCATGGTTAAACCACGCGCGATAGGGCTCTTAATACCAGTGAGATTGTAGATTGGGTAAGCAAAAATTGCCCCAAACAGACCAACAATCAATACCAGTATTGCCGCAATTGCTGCTTCACCACCTAAATGGCTCGATACTTCCATTGCAATTGGCGTGGTGACTGATTTGCCTAACAAGCTCGCAATCAAAGTTAAGTCCGCTTTAAATGCTACTGCGATCACTGCCGTTGTTGTCATCGACATCACACTGCCTAGCGTGCACGCAAAGGTAATGATGCGCCAGTTGGCTCTGATTTGAGGTAGCTGCTCATAAAGTGGGTAAGCAAGTGCAACAACCGCAGGCTGCAGCATGTAGGTAATCCAAGTGTTGTCAGCATAGTAAGTCTCAAACGGTACTCTAAAGAACGTGAGAATCGGAATGATGATACCAATGCTGATAAGCAGGGGATTACACAGCGGTGAGTTTACTTTTTGACTTACCCAGCGAGCAAACAGGAATACCACGATGGTGAGTAGAATCCACATGATCAGTTACCTCTCGAAAGCAAGCGGTCTAAAAACCATGATAAGGACACCAACACCAGCAACGTGCCACCAACGGCGCTCGCCATAATTGGCAATGCGTTCGCGATGAGCATGTCGAAGTGATCCATCAACCCAACACTGATCGGAACAAACAGTAAGATCATTAGCCGGATAATCAAGCTTGCACCGGGTTGTACCCAGTGCGAAGGAACAATACCAATCACCATGGCGGCAAACAGAATCAACATGCCAAAAATACTGCCTGGGATTGAGGTATCCAAAAAGTGCTGTAACGCGTTACCTGCTGTAAGTGCACCTATGATTAAGGTGAAGGAGATTAAGCAGTAAACCAGTTGGATCAATCTTTCTTTCAAAGTGTTACGTCTCTTGATAATGGAATTAGCTAGCTAACTTTTCTACGTATTGATAAACCGCCTTCAAGATAGCCATTTTCTTCTCGTCGCTTTCATGTTCATGCGCGAGGTTTTCAAGGTTGAGCATGTACTCTTCTAAACGGCTTTCATAAAACTCACGACAATGGTTCGCCCATTTCAATTGCTCAGCTTCGTCGAGCGTCCATGGGAAGTTACGCGCACGGTAACGGAACAGTAACGGTTTAATACGTTCATCACCGAAGGTGATATCTAAAGCTGCCAAGTTATTTGGGTCAGTTTCGCGAATGATGTTCATCGCTGTTTTATCAGCAGGTGAGAAGAAACCGTCATAAAGGTGTGTATCAACATCATCACTCTTTTTGTACTCTCGCTCTTGTGAGTACAGGCCGATCAGTTTTTCGCGGATCTCTGGGTGTTCGCGCAGCAGTGCCAAGTTCTTCAAGCATTGTTGGCGATCAATACCGATGGTTTCAGCATTTTCAGCCGTTAGCGTTTTGGCTGGAGCAAGAATAGGGCACTTGTTTAGCTGAACCAATTTGATGGGTACGGGTAGTTCGTCTTCACCCAGTTCACTGCGTTTGGTATAGAGCCTTTCTCTGAGTTCATCAGCGTCCAGTTCTAACAGTGGGCTTGGATCTTTGGCTAAATCAACCACGATAACGGCATTTTGATTGGTTGGGTGCCAAGCCATAGGCACAATCCAACTTGTGTAGTTGCAGTCACGGCCAAACATGCCCGAAACGTGCATCAATGGTGTCATGTTTACGATATCAACCAGGTCATTCAGCTTACGCTTATGACGCATGTTGTAAAGGTAATCGAACATCTTAGGTTGCGCAGCTTTCAGCTTCTTCGCTAACTCGATGGTCGCAATAACATCGGCCATCGCATCGTGCGCGTTCTCGTGTTCAATGCCGTTTGCCACAGATAGGTGTTCCAGTTTGAAGCTTGGGTAACCTTCTTCGTTCTCTGGCCAAACAATGCCTTCAGGACGCAGTGCGTGAACAGCGCGCATTACATCTAATAAATCCCAACGAGAGTTGCCATTCTGCCAGCTCCACGCATATGGGTCGATGAAGTTTCGGTAACAGGTGTAACGCGTTACTTCATCATCAAATCGAATACTGTTGTAGCCAAGGCTTGTGGTGTTAGGTTTCGCTAACTCAGCATGGATCTTAGCGATAAACTCTGGCTCAGGGAGACCTTGTGAAGCCGCTTTTTGTGGTGTGATACGGGTGATCAGTGCAGCTTCAGGCGCAGGGAGGTAATCAGCGGGAGGTTGGCAATAGATAACCAGAGGCTCTCCAATAACATTGAAATCTTGGTCGGTACGAACACCCGCAAACTGACTCGGACGGTCTTTTGCTGGGCTAACGCCCCATGTTTCGTAATCGAAAAAGAAGTAGGTTGGCTGATTATCTGAACTCATTGAATTTCCTGAACAGCAAGCGCGGAACGTTTACTGTGGCTGAAGGTTAGTTTTGTTCAGTATCTGATAGTATGCGGTACGCGTGCAACCCAGATCACAAATAAATTGCCGGAAAACGGTGCTTTACTATTCAATCGAGTCGGTGGGGAAGGTTTTGAAACCAATTGAGGCGGTTTCTTAGTTAATACAATCTGTCTATCGTCCGTTTAATCCGATGGAGGCGAGAGTATCAACTGGACTTTCTGCTTCATGGTTAACTCTCGGTTCTTCAAATCTTTGAATATGGCCTTCCATTCTTGAAAGGTGACCACTATCGGATTAAAACTGTTCACGGGTTTGGTGACGCCATAACGTACAGTTTCAACTTCAGGTTCGAATGTACCAAATAACTTATCCCAGATAATAAGAACGCCGGCGTAGTTCTTATCAATGTATTGCGGGTTTTTGCCGTGATGTACTCGATGATGCGAAGGGGTATTAAAGATGTATTCAAGTGGCCCCAAGCTTCGTATCCATTGTGTATGGACGAAGAACTGCAAACCTAGATTGAGAAGCACCACAAAGATGACCCACTTAGGGGCAAAACCTATGATGACCAACGGTATCCAGAAAAGCCACATCCCAGCAAGTGGATACATTAAGCTTTGACGGAAAGCCGTACTGAAGTTCATGCTTTCTGAACTGTGGTGTGCCACGTGTGCTGCCCACATCCAGCGAACACGATGGCTTGCTCTGTGGAACCAGTAATAGCAAAAGTCTTGCAACACCATCAATACAACAAAACTCAGCACGCCCATTTCAATGTCCATTAAGCGCCAACCAAACATCCAGAGATACAGCTGCACGACCAATAACCCGGTGAGCAAATCGGAGAGTTGATGCATTCCCGCCAGCGTGAAATTACACATCACTTCTGAAAGCTTATAGCTGGAATTATCTGGTAGTCGACTTTGCTTCTGACCGATAAAATACTCAGCCAACATGCACACCACGAACAAGGGCGCTAATACCAGCAGTAGCCATTCTGGGTAATTGATTAATGCGTCGATATTCATGTTTTATCCTTGTTGAGACGCCATACGCGTTCTTAGTATCAAGTTTACTTAGACTTGCTCGCCTGAAATTCAGTTAGCAAAATTTCGCTACCAGCGAGCAAAGTGATCTTCTGTTAGGCCAAGAACACCATCGAGTTGATGTGTCACTCCATTGTTGTCTTCAATCGAGCCAGAAAAGTGACCAATGAACTGACGAAAGTTACTTTTTAACAGCCATAAATTGAGCTTTTCGCTGCGATTATTTAAGGGCGTAAAGGTCAGGTTTATACGTCCATCTTGTGATGTTATCTGCCAAGGTAAATTGGTGTCTTGGCGACTAAACGCAAACTGTACCGGGTTAAGTAAGTGCCGAGTTCCATTGATCCATAAAACGTTCTCGCAGCCTCCGGTTTCATTGACGCCTGCTGCGAGGTTCAAGCCAATATCTGTCCCATTGGATTGCGTGTTGATGCTTGCCCAGCGCCAACTGGTTTCACGTCTCATGTAACCCGCTGAAAAGTCATAACCGGCACGAGCTTGTTCGAGAACGAGTGATTCTCCCTTGATTTGGATTTCACCGCTGATGCGCAAAGCATTGTGCTTTTGGGTGTAAGTCCAACCTGAATAACCCGTTGGGCTGCACATCGCCATGGGCAAGCTGTCGGTTTCAGGCTCTAAAGAAATATCGGCCTTGATGAATTTCGTATTCAAGCGAACTCGCCATTGTCCGCCCTCGATATAGAAAGCAATGCTTTGATCTGCAATGCTTGTCTTTCCTTCAAATGGTGAAGGCGTTACATGCTTATCAAACCCTAATGGCCTCAACCAAGATGACTCTTGCAGATGGTTGTTTTCTATGTCGTACAGATAACAAAATGCCGAGCCTAAGTAGCGAATATCCGCGATAGCGACGCCGATAATGTGTGTGTCGGTGACGATGCTGACAAACTGGAATTGCTTATAGTGGAAGTGCTTCTGCCAAGGGTTTGCTTTTGAATCCATCGAGTTTCGGTAGTCAAAGTTCTCGATGTTTAGGTGTTTAAGGATGCCATCGAAATGCCCAATGATCGGCTGACCATTAGAATTAATCAAACTGTGTGGGGCTGGGTTGGTTTTTATCATTGCGATGGTTCACATTATTTTAACAACTAAAGCCATTGTGCGATGAGTAGCGTAGAATTGGGAGGTCATATTCGGACAAGAGCGCGTTACCAATCACGATTTTGTCAGCATGTGTTGTTAAGGCTGAGTAGTCATGTTGATGGGAATGGGCTCGATATAAGGAGAGACGATTGGAGATTATCGCGGAGTATAAGCCAACCGGACATAGGCACCAGTTGGGTACATTAGATATCGCGCTGCTGTTGAATACGCTAGAGCAACGAGGTATCGATATTGAAAGGCTACTCAATGATGTGGGTTTGCCGAACATGGATTGGCGAGGTCCGAATGGAAAACTGACTTACGCTGACAAGCTTTCGTTGTTTAGCGCGGCTAATCAGAGTTTTCCTCACGATGGTTTGGGGCTTTGGTTGGGAGAGCACGCTAGCTTGAGCCACTTTGGTGTGTTGGGTTATGCGCTATCAACCAGTCAAAATGTCGGGGAGGCCATCAAGTCGGGCTTCAAGTATTTGCGCCTGAACGGTCCTATCTTCTCGGTTAAATTGTTTCTAGATTCCGAGCAAGCAGTGATTCAGATTGAGAACACATTGGAAGTGGGCGATCTGCTTCCTTTCTGCAGTGAATATTTCTTGAGTTCAATCGTCTCTTTATTCAAAGAGCTGACTGGTCATGAGTTGGATATTCATATTTTGGCTTTGCCTTATACACGCACTAATTACGCCAAGCTCTATGACGATCGTTTCCAGTGCCCTGTAGTTTTTGAGCAGAGCCATTGTGAACTGCGTTTTGATGTATCGGTTTTGTCGCAAACCTTATTGACTCATGATGCAGCGACACTGAAGCGCTATCTTGCGTCTTGCCAGTCGATAATGGAAACGTTGGACTCTGAGCATCTGCTGACTAACCAGATCAAAACGATCTTTTATCAAACCGCAGGCAGTTTCCCGAATATTGAACAACTCGCGGATGAGTTTGGTTGTAGCTCTCGTACACTCAGGCGAGAGCTAGTGACCCATGAATCCAGTTACCAAATATTGCTTACCGAAGTTCGAGTGGAGCTGGCCAAAGAGCTATTACTCGGCACAACCATGAGCATTGATGACATCGGTGAAAGGCTCGGTTATAGCGACCCTGCAAATTTCAGAAGGGCGTTTAAAGGTTGGCTCAATAAAACGCCCGCTCAGTTTCGTGATGGTTTAAGTTAAGGCGTTACTTGCTAAAGAACTGTTCTCTGAAATCGGTGACTTGCTGCTGATAGTAACTGTCCCAATCTTGTTGAGTCCAAGTGGCATAACTTGATGAACGTTGAGAGCCTAAGGTCGCTTTGAGCTGATCCAGTTGCACGTGATAACTCATCACGGTTTGTTGCTGTTGTGCGACTTGTTGTTCTCGCGCGGCAATGTTGCTGGCCTGCGCTTCATCTAAGTAGGCATCTTGAAGGTCGGCTTTGACTGATGCTACTTCAGCAGGGCTATAGCTGCTGGGTATCAAAGATACTGCCAGTTCATATTTTTGAAGCTGTGTTTCGGCGTTTAACGTGCCCGTATTGTTTTGCCATTCACTAAGCAAATCTTGATAGTTGGCCAAAAACTGGCTCGCTTCGTTCTCTTCAAGGGTGTTGGCGTCAAGCGTAAAATCCAGATGAGCAAACTGGTCAGCGAATAGCTGGTGGGCCAACTCTCCCCATACTTGCTGTGCAGATTGCTTGAATAAGGCAACACGATCTTCAAGAGTCTCTATGGATTCAAGTGGGATAGTGCTTTGTGTTAATTGCCAGTCAGCCGATAGCTGCGGATAGTCGCTCAGTAATTCAAACCATATACTCGGCAATTCTGATTTCAATCGTGCTAGTTGCTCAGTGCAGTCATCACGTTGTTGGCAAAGCTTCCAGAACCCATCGAGTTCATCGAACAAAGCCTTGCCTTCAAGCTCACTCAAGTTTTCAGCAAGAATTTTACCGTCCAGTGCTCCGGCTTGGGCTTGATTGCTGTGCGATGCGGAGTTTTCCGAACTAGCGGTTGCAGTAGGCGTGGAATTATCGTCATTAGTTGTCGTAGAAACACGCGGCTTAGGTTCTGTGTGTTGAGCAGAAGATAGCGCTGTTTCGTTCGTTTTTGATGACCACGAATAGCAAATAATGCTCGCCGTTAAGACGAGCATTAGGATTAATATAACTCGATGCATTATTGGTTCACCGAGTTACTTGATCACGGCGCTAACAGGGAAGTGGTCTGAAAGGTTGTAGTGCTTCCATAACTCACTGCTTGTTGATCTTGGGACATCCACGCGATTGTAGTTATGCGCTTTAGCGGCATACTCTGAGCTCACTACCACATAATCGAGATACTCAACGTTCTCGCCACCCGACATAGGCTCTCCCGCAAAGTTGTTGATGCGTGGGTCAAAGGTAGAAGCGGTGTAACCTGAGTATGTTGGTTCATCAGCCTGCAGGTTAGCAAACATCTGTTGATAGTCGCTTGGGAACTTGAGCTTGTTCACGTTGAAGTCACCGCTGTAAACCACAGTTTCTGATGCCGGGATATTCAGAGACTGCGCCAGTGCACGCATCTGCTTGAATTGACGTTGTCGGTAATCACGAGCGGTGTCCGTATCGAATGATGCCGTGTGGGTACCGAAAACATGGTAAGCCTGACCATTCTTGATAACTTCCGCGTAGTTAACACCTTTATCAGCAAAGCAATCTGTGCCTGTACAATCAGGGAAAACATACTGAGCTTCGTTAACGATAGGGTAGCGGCTGACAATGATCACGCCGCCGTCATAGATGTTAATCCCATCTTTATCGAGCATTTTGGTTTGATAAGGATACTCTTTTGCAAGTTCACGCAAGAATTCATCTCTGCCGTTAGCAAACACCTCTTGAAGCGCCAACACGTCGTAGCCTTTTACGTATTGAGGGAGAAGATCGTAGCGATCACCAATATGCGAAGCGATGGCAGGCAGCGCCCAGATGTTGTAGGTCATGACCTTGAGTGTATTGGCATCCGGCTCTGGTTGCTCATCCACTTTTGGAGGGGTGATGGTGTAATAAATATCATCGTAGCGCGCTGTAGAATCGGCTTTGAGGGCTAGCTCTGCGTTGACCCCGAAGGCATCGGTTGTGCTGCGATGAATATTACGATCGTCATGCAATGTTAGGTTGACGTCTGCAGCACTCAAACCATGTTGCAGTGTCGAGTTATACCAATGTCCCTTCATGGTTTGGTTGAGCGTGACACTTTCGCCCACAGCGTTTGATACCACAGTGTCAAACTCATAGGTCTTCCCAGATTTCACACCAGTCCAGCGGTTGAAACTTATCAGCTTCTTCGTCTCCCAAGGACCAATCTGTTCAACATGCTGTTGCCACTCATCACCGAGTTGAAGCAGGTCGGTACCAGTGTGGTTGGCTTGAATGGTCATCACTTGATTGGTGTTATTGGTGAGATACACGTCGGTGTCTGCGATCGCAGAGGTCGAAGCGATTGATGTGGATGCCACAAGTGCAGCTAACCAAGTCCATTGAGTTTTCATCGTTTACGTTATCCTTATTGATTGATGTCTAGAATAACGTAGTCAAGAGTTATGACATTGGAGTTATAACTCTATGGCATTTATTCAAATATGAGATATATGCCAAGGTTTTATAAAATTGATTAACCATTGAAAATTAACATATTGTCTTATCGGAATGATAAGTGGTACGCGCGCGAATAATAGGGTCAGTTAATGCTTTCGAGTCGGTGGAACAGCCAATATTGGCGTGCTTAAGTGAAAACTGTGTGTCGCGGTAAAGTGGAGGTTGTGAGCAACAAGAAGGGAATATGGACACAGCTTAGAGCTATCAGCATAAATTTTGCGATTGTTCTGTAATTTACTCTTGTTCAGTAAACAGAAACCTCAAAAACAGGTATGATAGTGCCGTTTTTAATCCTGAACTGGGAAAGTCATGGCAAAGTTAACACTCCAAGAGCAGATGCTTAAAGCTGGCTTGGTAAATGAGAAAAAATTAAAGAAGGCGAAGAAAGGCTCTAAAAAGTCTCGCGTTCAGTCTCGTGAAGCAAAAGCGGCAGCTGAAGAAACTAAACTGGCGCAGCAAGCGAAAGACAAAGAGCTAAACCAACAGTTGAAAGAACAACAGTTGAGCAAAGAAATTAAAGCTCAAGTGAAGCAACTGATTGAGATGAACAAGATCGAACAGAAGAACGGTGAGATCAAATACAACTTCACCGACGGTACGCTAGTTAAATATCTTTACGTAGAAGAGCTGACTCAAAAGCAACTAAGTAAAGGCATTCTAAGTATTGCTCGTCAAGGTGAGAGCTATGTTGTTATTCCAACAGCAGTAGCGAACAAGATTGCTATGCGCGACGAAGAATCTATCGTTGATACGCAGGCAGGTAGCACAGACGAAGTAGACGAAGATGACCCGTACAAAGACTTCGTGATCCCAGATGATCTAATGTGGTAATCCGTTTTACCTAGCTCCATTTTAATGGTTAGCTAAGTTTACAGGATCTAAGAATGCAGCGAACAATCACTCGATTGGCGCTGCATTTTTTTTGGCGCGAAATGACTTCAACAAATCTTGAATAAAGCTTAGTGTTCTGACATGCCGTAAACAAGGCTATCATTGGCACTTGCATGATCGATAAAATCGGTATTAGCGCGCTGTTCGTGTTGGTCATAGCCATCGAAGTAACAGTCGCCAATTTCATTGCGCGGGCAAACGTGAATGTGGTCTTTGATGACCAGTTCGGTAGAGCAGCATGGGCAGTGTTTTACATGTCCAGTGAGTACCGTAGATCGATTTGGTTTCATACATCCTCCTGATAGGCACTGTAATCTGATTGTCTATTTGCATCCTAAGTTACGCAAATTAGTGTGTCGTTATGATTTCATTTTTAAGTCAATGAAAAACGATTCAGAAAGTGAATACTTAGCGGCTAATACAGATGTATGACTGAGAGAATGTAAGACGAATCAAGCCCAGAGCAGACGCAATGGGCTTGGAATAACAGCTGAAACTTTCTATGGGCTTATGGCTGCATTGGGGTAAGCGTTAGCTGAGCGCTGTTATAACCCAGTTGCGCTAGGGCTGCAGGGTCGAAGTCAGTCAGAACCTTGATGTCACCAGCGTAGTAGGGTGTGTAATCGCCTGAAGGTGTCATGGCGTTAAATGAATCAATAGAGTGCTCGGTACCAATATCGATCATTCCAGAATATTGTGACTCCGCACTAAACTGGCCTGAAACATAGGTGTAGAAAGGACGGACACTGGCACCTGCGGCGTACTGCATGCTACTTAAACCATTGGTGTTGATTGCCCAGCTCCAATCCCACCATTTCATCTCTCCAGGAATATAACGGTGATCCCATTGGTAGCGGATATTGGCTTGATCTTCGCTGGTGGTTCCCATGGTAAAGGTGTGAGAGACCGTCGGGCGGTTTGTTGGGTGTGAGCTTAGCGCATTGCCGCTATAACGAAGGAAACCTGTGAAGTTCACGTCGTAACTCATGCTGGTTTTGATACGGTATGGGTAAGTGATGGTAGAGCGTAAGAACTCTACTTGAAAAGGAAGTACTGAGTGAGCAGGCACGGTGATGATGGCTTCCAGTTCTGTTGGTTCAAAACGAGCACCATTGTTGGTATCGGAGAAACGTTGGCCATCTTCTAGCGCTACTCTTACTTCTGTCTTTCCAACTTGTGGCCAATGAAAGGTTTCATCAATGACGACTGAATCAGCAAGGTCGAAGCGTTGGGTTTTACTCCATTGTGTGGATTGCTCAAAATGAAGGTCAACGACGATTTGTTTAGACTGATCGTCGTCATTGATTGCATAAGCCGAGACGGTTTCAATCAGTTCTTGGTCGGTCTCTGTCATAGAACCGTGTAAAAACGATGTGTTATCGAGCGTGTAAGCGAAGTTATCAACAGTGATGCTTGTCTTCTCATCACAGCGATCACCGGCACAGCTTCCATCGTTATTGCCTTTAATCTCCCAACCATTGTTAAGCGGTTTTATTGCCATGTCTTGGCCGACGTAACGCGCGCTATCGCCTCCAACCCAAGCGTAACCGAGGTTATGGGCCAAGTAACTCAGTGGCCTGATAAAGTTCGTGTTGTCGCTGACTAAGGCGCGTTGAATATCAAGGTTATTGTTCGTTTCGATAGCTTGCGCTTCGTAGTAAGGCAGGCCTGCGTCTGGGGTATTGGGGTAGCACCAAGTATTGTCACTTGGTTGTCCTTGTTTGATGAGCCCGTGGTAGCCAGACCCCATGATCACCCAGTCATTTTTAAGGCCAGCAATGTCCCACACATTCATGCGAGATAGTAGGGCGGTTTTGTGTTCTTGAGCTTCTGTATTACTGAGCGGACGATAATCGGAACGGCAGATATCTTCACCGAGGTTATCCAATACGATTTGGTCTGAATATATCTTGGCATGAGTGGCAAAAGAGATGAAACAGAGGGCAGAGCTAAATAGAACGGTTTTACTGACGTTAAGCATGAATAAGTTCCTAAATGCCATTATTTGGCTATTTTTATTAGAATCGAGTTATTAGATTTTATTGATATTATTTAAAGCCGAGGGGCTCTAGCGGGGTGTACTTTGTCATATAAAACAATGCCAAAAATACTGAAATGAATTGAAAATAAATACTTATAGATATCAGGAGGTTGTACTGATCAACTTGTTGTTTGATAAAGACTTATCTTGATGACTTCAATTAGTTTCAACAATCCAATCTATGGGTGATTAATTGTTGAACGTTTCTGTTTTTGAAGCCTCGTTATTTGGTATGTTGGCTTGGAAAATTTAGGCCAGCAAGATGGATTAGATAGGTTTATTGTTTAAAGGAGGGGGAAGTACTGAGTAAGCCAAATAAGGAGGGATGTTGTGATAAGCAAGATCGAAAAATGCAGCCAACAACCGTTCGATTGCTGCTGCATTTTTTATTGTTCGAGTTAACTTAATTGGAAGAGATTAAGCATCCCTGGTTTTTCGCGTTTGCTGTTCCAACCCATAAAGTTGTAAATGTTGTAACGAGCAAAGCCAATCTGTTCATGCAAAGCAAAATCTGTGACCGCAAAGTTGTACCACAATGGCAACCATGAAATTTGAGCAGCCATATAGTCGGCTCTCACTGGAATAACATTCAAGCCGAAGTGGTTGAAGTAGAGCTCGCTACGACGAATATGTAGGCCAGATGAAACCAACACAATGTTGTCGAATTTATGATGCTTCATTAGGTCACTAGTCAGCTGAGCGTTCTTCCAAGTGTTGACGCTATTTGGCTCTTGAATGATGTCACCCATCGGAACGCCAAGTCTCAGCAATTGTTGCTGATAAACTTCTGCTTCGGCAACACCGTTATTTTGTGCATCGCCACCACTGATGATCACTTTGCATGTGGTTTGGGTTTTGGCGCAATCTTTATATTGGCTGGCGGTTTCACTGATTCGGCCAAAAGAGAAAAAGGCTGGCTCGAACTCTTGCGTGCTTTTAATTAACTGCGTTCCCGCACCCAGAAGAACAATGGCGTTATTGTCAGACCATTGGATATCAGGCTTATTTTCGTAATCGGCTTGCAGATCGTTCAGTAAATAACGAGGAATTAAACCTGAACCAATCAGCACAAATGACGATATAAGAACAAGAGATAAAAACAGAGAGGTTTTTCGCCACTGAAGTAAACGTGTAAAGCCTACGAATAGCAGAAGAAGTAATAATATAATAAAGCTCATGAGGATCCTGTTATCGAACTGGTGCCAAGATGATGTGACATACTGAAGCGGTGCATCATATATCAGTTATGTTAATCATTTATAGGTAACTCATTGTATTATTGAACAAATGCACGATTTCTTTCTATCAAGAACAATCATCGATGAGAGCATTCGAAAAATCGCTTTATTATTGTTCGATAATCCCATTTTAAATATAGGTATATAAATCAAGAGGGTTATTTAAACCTTATTTCGTGTTATTTGATTTATCTGTTCATCGGTTTCCGTTTCTTCAACTCGTTAACTCAGCTTTCATATTCTTAAACTACCAAATCTTCAAGCTCTTAAATGATCGAGCTCTCCAGTTTTCAAGATCTTAAACTATCAAGCTCTCAAGTTTTCAAAGTAATGCTGAACAAATTTAACGAACACTTGGTGTTTCTTTGCCGGATAAATAACTTGCGGATAGAACAGATAAATACTGTTGCCTTGTTGCAGACATTCATCAGGCAGCACTCGCTCTAATTCTCCCAGTTCGACCTCTTTCGCAACGTAGTAACTTGCAATACGGATGATGCCACTGCCTGCCATGGCTTGTTGCTTAAGCAGGTGGTTGTCATTACTTGAAAGCCAGCCGGACACATCAATATTTACCGATTTTAAAGGCCACTCGGTTTGGTGCAGAGTTGCTAAGCATTGATGATCACTTAAGTCACTCACATTGGTAGGGCGACCAAATTGGTTAAGATAACCGGGAGTCGCGACTAAATCATGTTGATAGCTAATCAAGTGTTTCGCCACCATGTTGTCAGGTGGCGTATTGGTGGCACGAAACGCGATATCGATATCATCTTGATTGAGATTAAAGTTGGTGTAGCTACTGTTTATCTCGAAACGAATCTCAGGGTATTGCTGCCTAAACTGTTGGCAGATATCGAATAGATATACCTCAGTAAACATCTTTGGCGCAGTGAGGCGTAATAGGCCTTTGACGATGTCGTGTTGCTCAGAAACACTGCGTTCAAGCTGTAAGACTTGCGAGCGAATCGTTAAGCCTTGTTGTAACGCGCGTTCGCCTTCTTGGGTTAAACGAACACTGCGAGTGGTTCTGACCAAAAGCGGGCACTGTAAATCGTTCTCTAAACGTTTGATCTGTTCAGAAAGGTAGCTCTTAGAGATACCGAGCTTTTCGGCTGCCTTGGTAAAGTTGAGTTGCTGAGCAAGTTCTACAAACAGGATCAGTCGTTCTATTCTTTTGTGTTCGTTCATTCGCGCGTTCCTACCAATCTATTGTTCGTCATATCAAACAATCATTTCGTAACTAGCATATTCTGTTTTTTAAAAAGAACAATATGATAGAGGCATATTTCTGGTCAGCAAATCTTCTAAGCGAGAATCGATATGACGAACAGCACTGAATCTACAAACAAAACGAATGACAAAAAACGTATCCCATTATCAAATTATCTACCGAATGTTGGGCAAATTGCCTATGGCTGCATGGGGTTAGGTGGTGGATGGAATGATAATCCAGTGACGAGTGCGGATGTTGCTCAAACACGAAGCGTAATCGGCACCGCACTAGAATCGGGCATTAACTTATTCGACCATGCGGATATCTATACCTTCAGCAAAGCTGAGCAAGCCTTTGGTCAAGCATTACAACAAGCGCCTGATCTGCGTGAACAGATGTTCATTCAATCTAAGTGTGGGATTCGTTTTGAAGGCGAGGGCAATGTTGGTCGTTATGATTTCTCGGCTGATTGGGTAGGCCAATCGGTAGACGGTATTCTCAATCGATTGAATACTGAAAAGCTTGATGTGCTGTTATTGCACCGCCCTGATCCTTTGATGGAACTCGATGAGCTAGCAAGAACGTTAGAGAACTTAAAAGCGCAAGGTAAGGTCGATTATTTTGGTGTGTCGAACATGAACAGCCATCAAATTCAGTACCTGCAATCTGCGCTTGGGCAACCCATCGTCGCGAATCAAGTTGAGATGAGCTTAGCCAAATTGGATTGGTTGAATGATGGGGTGATGATTAACTCGCAAGGGCACCATCAATCAGACTTCGCCGCAGGCACTCTTGAACATTGCCAATTGAATAACATCCAACTGCAAGCTTGGGGCTGTTTGGCACAAGGCCGATTTGCTGAGCAAGGTTTGTATTCAGAACATGAAAACGTGAAAAAGACAGCGCACTACGTGGCTCAGTTAGCGAACCAATATGGCGTAGAAAGTGAAGCGATTGTGTTGGCATTTTTGCTTCGTCACCCTGCTCGTATCCAACCTGTAATTGGCACCACAAATCTAGAGCGAATCAAAGCTTCGGCAGTCGCGACTCAGATAAACCTGTCTCGTGAAGAGTGGTACAACCTATACGTGTACTCACGTGGTCAAGCACTGCCATAAGGAATGAATATGTTGAATCAAAAGATCGCGCAACAACTGGTGTCTAACGCTCTAGACATTGCTGAGCGTAATCAACAAGCAATCGCGGTGAGCGTGTGTGATACGCACGGTGAGTTACTGGCGTTTATTCGCATGGATAATGTGAGTGTTCAAGCCGGATTGTTAGCACAGAACAAAGCTTATACATCTGTAAGAGATAGACAGCCAAGCGGTAACTTAGGTGCTTGGGCGAGAGAAACTGGTAAAGACATAAGTTACTGGACTGACCCAAAGATCACTGGCTTTAAAGGCGGTGTTCCCATTGAATTAAATGGGCAGGTGATTGGCGCTATTGGTGTCAGCGGATTAAGTGAAGACGACGATGAAGCACTTGCCGAAAAAGTCATTCAACTTGTGTTCTAAGCTGTTGCTCGTGAAGTAATGGAAGTTAGAAGTAACAGATAATAAAAAACCGATGCATGTGCATCGGTTTTTTTGTTTAACGAGACTCAAGTGCTTGAATCAATCGAACCCATTAAGCGTTCGCTTGTTCCAGATCTTGTTGCTTGTCTTTCTTGCCTAATAGGCGGCTTGTGATCGTACCGGCTGTCATAGCACCAGATACGTTAAGCGCCGTACGTGCCATGTCGATAAGTGGCTCGATAGAGATAAGCAGTGCTGCAATCGTTACAGGAAGGCCCATAGCAGGAAGTACGATAAGCGCCGCGAACGTTGCACCGCCACCTACGCCAGCAATACCGAATGAGCTCACTGTGATAATAGCAATCAGAGACAGAATGAAGTTGATGTCCATTGGGTCGATGCCAACCGTAGGTGCAACCATGACTGCTAGCATTGCAGGGTAGATACCCGCACAACCGTTTTGACCAATCGTTGCACCGAAAGAGGCAGACAGGTTAGCAATCGCTGGTGGCACGTTTAGCTTAGTGATTTGAGCTTCAACGTTCAGTGGAATCGTTGCTGCAGAACTACGAGACGTGAAAGCGAACGTCAGTACAGGCCAGATCTTTTGGAAGTACTCTTTCGGGTTTACACCAACAAAAGAAACCAACACACCGTGTACGACGAACATCAGTAGAATCGCAACGTAAGATGCAACGATGAAACCCAGTAGGCTGAGGATGTCAGAAGCACTTGATGTTGCAACTACCTTCGCCATTAACGCTGCGATGCCGTATGGCGTTAGTGCCATGATCATCTTAACTAAGCGCATAACGATAGATTGTGACGCTTCAACGAAAGTACGGATTGGAGATTCTAGTTCTTCTTTCTCTGCCATCACTTTACGAGCAGCGATGCCCGTTAGCACACCAAAGATAACAACCGCGATGATAGACGTAGAGCGAGCCCCCGTTAGGTCTGCAAATGGGTTAGTCGGAATAAAGCTGATCAGCATTTGTGGAATTGTTAGGTCTGAAACGCTACCGATGCGGCTTTCAAGTGTTGCGATACGTGCTGTTTCGCGAGCGCCTTCTGTTAAACCTTCAGCAGACAGGCCGAATGCTTGCGTTACAACAATACCAACAATCGCAGAAATCGCGGTTGTTGCTAACAGTACAGAAATGGTGATACCAGAAATCTTGCCCAGTGAGCCGCCTTTTTCAAGCTTCACTACTGCTGCAATCATTGAAACCAATACTAATGGCATGATCACCATTTTCAGTAGGCCAACATAACCACGGCCAACAATATTTACCCAGTCTAGTGTTTCGTTGATGACCGGATTGCCTTCACCAAATAACAGCTGTAGACCAAGACCAAATGCGCTACCAAATACTAAACCGAGTAAAACGAGGCGAGAAAGTGTGTTTTCTTTTTTCTGCTGTCCGTAGAGAAAAAAGAGGATACCAGTGAATACCGCTAAGGCAGCGATAGCTGAAAATGACATTTGTTTTCCTTATGAATCTCTTTAAATCGATAGGGCGCTTAGATATATGGGCGCAAATACTGTTAGCTACAGTAGCGACCTGTAACAAAACGTAAAATAAGGAAAAGTAATTTATTAGAACGATTAGTAATATCCACTCAATAGGATGGGTGGATATTCAACATTGTGATGAATAGGTGAGCTTTTTAGCGATATTTTGCCAATAAATTGAGCATGTCACTTGACGAGTAAATTTCGATATTTTGGAAATTATTTTCGAATAACCGGAACAACATTGCTTTGGCTACGTCTTCCGACTGAATAGGGCGTAGGTTTTTGAACTTACCAAGCATAAATGGAGACAGCAGAGGAAAGACACTTTGCAGGAGTTTTTCATCAGCTCTAGGTTCATCACGCTCACCCACCAGAGGCCCAGGGCGTGCGATGAAAAGCTGCTTGAAGCCAATACGTTTTAAATTTTGTTCCATTTGTCCTTTACAGCGAAGGTAGTGCGAATAGGAATCTGGTGAAGCGCCATAGCTAGAAACGACCGCTACGCGTTGAACCCCAAGAAACTTCATCGACTGTGCGACTTGGCTAACCAGTTCCACATCGATTTTGCGAAGCGCTTCTTTTGATCCTGCCTTTTTCTTAGTCGTACCTAAGCAGATAACGCCAAGATTAGGCGTCGCATTCGTGTCATCCCAACTGGTAACTTGCAGGTCGCTGTGAATGAGTGTGTGGAGCTTGTTGGAATCAAACTGTGAATCTAACGCTCGGCGAGATAGGGCATAGATATGATCAACGGCGGGTTCATCGATGAGAAACTTCATCACATGATGACCAATTAACCCGGTTGCACCAGCCACCACGACCGATGTTTTGTCTCCAGAAATGCTCATTTTAATCCCTTCTTCACTCCACAAGTGCTTGTTTAATATAAACAGTGTTTGAATTTTAAGCGAATAAAAGTTTGTTAAACGAGTGGTCAGTAGTATGTGGGGAGTCGCCTGTTTATGGAAAAAGAGATGATTTAGTTTGGCTCGACGCATAAGTACGGTCTGAAGCATAAGTACGATATGAAACATAATGGCGGTGGGAAAGATAAATGCGGTTTGAAACTTAAGTTAGGCGTTAAACATAACAAAGCCCGCTGGGCGACGGGCTTTGTTACTTTTCTTTCTTCTTACTAGGTAAAGGACAGTGGGATTTTCCTTACCTTTTTGCTAGCTTTCTTACTTGATTTATTTGGTTTTCTTTTACTTGAATTTGGAATCATAACACCTCCTAAATCGTTGTTCTGTTTTGTCTTTCTTCGTGTAGCGTCAGTGTTGTGGGCATTCACTGTATGGGTACTTATCAATAGAGAGATTAATAAGTAATTTAGATAAGGCATAAACGATGCCAAAATGTAAGTTATTGATAAATCTATTATCAGTATTATTTGTGTTTTAGGGTTCGTCAATTTGACTGTCAATCTGAGAAAAAACCAGTGTGATCTGTTTAAATTAAGAACACTCTCTGCGGTTTCTGCCACATAGCCATAGATACAGCCTTGCTTAACACGTAAACTGAGTCGTAATTCACATAGACCAAGGACGTGCTATGAACCTCAAGCTTGATACTCTTGCTCCCACTCAGATTTATCACCTGATGACACAAACCGTTGTTCCTCGCCCGATTGCGTGGGCATTGACGGAATCTTCTGACCAAGAGTACAACCTCGCGCCTTTCTCTTATTTCACGCCTGTTTCTAGTAATCCGCCGTTACTGATGTTATCGGTTGGGAAGAAGCCGTCCGGCGAAATCAAAGATACCACTCGTAATGCCCTAGAAACGGGTAAGCTAGTGATTCACATTGCTTCTTCAAGTTCTGCCGAAACCATGACGGCGACAGCAGCTACCCTTGAACATGGTGATTCGGAAGTCACCGCGAATAACATTGATCTGGTTGAATTTGAAGGCTTCTCTTTACCGAGATTGAAAGAGTGCGCGGTCGCTTTTGGATGCACCTTGTACGAAGTAAAAGAGGTTGGAGAAGTGCCACAAAGCCTTATCTTTGCTCAAGTCGAAACCGTGTACATTTCCGAAGACGTGATCGACAAAGAGAGTGAGCGTCTTAAGATCGACGCGTTAGCACTTGATCCTTTATCTCGATTGGGTGGCGGTGAATACGCCACGCTTTCCAATGTGTTTTCTGTCGCACGCCCTAAGTAGCAGCCCTATATCAACGTACCCAGAATAAGCGTTTTTAAAAACTATGTTAGATACCCAATACTCGCAGTACATCCAACACCGAATTGACCAAAAAACCAAGCCACTCGGTGCCCTTGGTTTACTCGAAAAAGTCGCACATCAACTGGCATTGATTCAGAGCCAAGGCAAAGAAGCGGCGGTTGAACACATCGAATTGAATAAGCCAAGTATCATCATTTTTGCTGGCGACCATGGCATTGCTGACGAAGGCGTGAGTATTGCCCCAAGTGCCGTCACACAACAGATGGTGTTGAACTTCTTAAGCGATGGCGCGGCGATCAATTGCTTCTGTGCGGTGAATAATATCGATATCACGGTAGTCGACACGGGGATATTGTTGCCTGTGGAATCAGACAGTGACATGTTGATCTCTCAGCGTTTGGGTACGCGAACCAATAACTTTGCCAATGAAGCGGCAATGAGTTTAGAAACGGTTGAACGTGGGATTGAACTGGGTACAGATCTTGTATCTAAAACCATTTCGAATGGCACCAATATCATCATGTTTGGTGAAATGGGTATCGGAAATACCAGCAGCGCATCAGCGATCTTAAGTGCATTAGCGAATCGTGCTGCAGCGGAGTGTGTTGGCCTAGGCACTGGCATCAACAATGAACAGCTTGCACGTAAAGTGGCTGTGGTTGAGCAAGGTGTCGCGCGTTGCAAAGGTTTAGAGCTTACAGATCTTAAAGATATTAAAGGGCTTAAAGATATTAAAGAGGTACTCGCACAAGTCGGTGGCTATGAAATCGTTCAAATGGTCGGTGCTTTCCTTGGCGCTTACCAAAACAAAACCCCAGTATTAGTCGATGGTTTTATCGTGTCAGTCGCTGCGTATGTTGCGACCTTAATTGAACCGAATTGCCGTGACTACATGATCTTCGCGCATCGCTCAGAAGAGTCAGGACACAAAATTCTATTAGAACTTCTAGACGCTGAGCCGTTGCTTGATCTTGGCTTGAGACTAGGCGAGGGCACGGGCGCTGCACTAGCCATGCCAATCATCCGAGCGGCCGCTGAGTTCTATAACAACATGGCGAGCTTCGAGAGCGCCGGAGTCACAGTTTAATGAGTGATACGCCGAACAGATCTTTGAAAGATCGCGCTGCTTATCAGTGGGAGCTGTTTTCGTTGGCTATGGGCTTCTTTTCTCGTTTGCCAATGCCAAAGAATACGCCCTATTCAGAAGAGCGTATGAACCGTTCTGGTCGTTACTTCTCAACAGTCGGCTTGTTGCTTGGCGCCTTGTGCGGCGGTTTGTTCCTGTTGCTTGATACTGTGTTACCAAGCTCGATTGCCATCTTTTTGATGATGAGTTTTAGTTTGATGCTGACCGGTGCTTTCCATGAAGACGGCTTAACTGACATGGCGGATGGTATTGGTGGCGGCATGACCCTAGAACGCCGTTTGACCATCATGAAAGACAGTCGAATCGGTACTTATGGTGCGTCTGCTCTGATTATGGCTCTGCTTGGTAAGTGGGTGCTGTTGAATGAACTCATAAGCATGACGGGACTGTTTATGGTAATCGTGACCAGTTATACCTTTAGCCGCGCGATTGCTGCATCGCTAATTTACGACATGCCTTATGTCAGTGATTTAGATACCAGTAAAAGTAAACCATTGGCCAACAAGCAAACCAAAGGCGAACTTGTCTTCTTGTTGCTGGTAGGCGTGCTGCCTAGCCTGTGGTTTGGTCTTGAATTCGCTTTGGTTTTATCTGTCGTCGCCTATCTGTTCAGAACAGGTTTTAAAACGTGGTTAACGGCTCGAATTGGCGGCTTTACTGGGGACTGCTTGGGTGCGGCTCAACAGTTAATGGAGTTGCTGACTTACCTTGTATTCATTACTGCATTTTACAATGGCTTTCTATAACGGCTTCCTATGACCAACACGAATGAAACTATTCAAGCTAATCAAATTAATCAAACAAGTCAGCGAAACAGCCATTTGGTATTGGGCGGGGCTCGTTCTGGTAAGTCTAGTTTTGCAGAGCAACAAGCATTATGTGCGCTTGAAGCATGTTCAAATGGACGCCTCAATTATATTGCGACAGCGACATATCTTGATGATGAAATGCGAGAACGAATCGCGCACCATCAACAACGTCGTGGCGAGCAGTGGATTGAGCATGAAGTACCCGTCGAATTAGCCGAAAAACTGCAGTCTTTTGAGAAAGAAGATGTGGTATTGATTGATTGCCTAACCTTGTGGTTGAACAACATCATCTTTGAACTGGGTGACGACGCAACTAATGAGCAGGTTGAAGCCGTGGTTGAAGTATTGGTCAAAAGCGTCGAGCAAAGTCCGGCGCAAATTATCATGGTCTCTAACGAAGTCGGTTTAGGTGTGGTGCCGCTGGGTAAAGTGTCTCGCTTGTTTGTGGACAATGCAGGACGAATGAACCAAGCGCTAGCTCGCGTCGTTGAGCGCGTCACGCTGGTTGCTGCCGGATTGCCGCTGCACTTAAAACCATCTAATCACTTGCTTGATATTCAAGGCTAGGTCGCACACATGGTCAATGGAACAACCAAAAACATCTATTTGTTAAGACATGGCAAAGTCGAAGGAAAAGCTGCGCTCAATGGTTTATCTGATGTGCTGGTCAACTCTGATCTTCAAGAACAGATATGTGAGGCACTAACTACACAAGACATTACCTTTGATAGCGTGGTTAGCTCTCCACTAAGACGATGTGGTGATCTCGCGAGCTTGTTTGCAGAGCGTATGTCTGTGCCTTTATCAGTTGCATCGGGTTTTCAGGAAATGAACTTCGGTGAAGTAGATGGTGTCCCATTTGATGAACTTGAAGACAAGTGGGGAATGTTAGAAACCTTTTGGAAAGACCCTGCTAATCATCAATTAACTGGCGCAGAAAGTTTACAGAGCTTCCACGACAGAGTAACTCAAGCTTGGTCGCAACTTTTGAATGATTCAAGTGACAACATATTGTTGGTTACTCATGGTGGTGTGATTCGCATACTGCTAGCGCACTGCCTTAATATTGATTGGAAAAACCCGAGTTTGTACTCGAAGTTATCGATAGAAAACGCATCGATAACGCATATTCAAATCACTCAGTTTGCGCAGAGCTTTATCAGCGTTAAATCGATAGGGATACCTGTTCTCTGAGTGTTCAAAAAACACAGTTTAAGAATTAACAATCTTTTAGATCTGTAAATAGAAACAGAAATATAAATAGAAGTATAAAGCGGCGTTCACAGCCGCTATACCTGATTGGTATTACTACCTACGTGAAAGGAATTTAGTCATGACAACACCAAGTTGGGATCTAAGCATTGCTTATAGCGATCTTAATGATGCAAAAATCGAACAGGACATTGAACTCATTCAGCAGTGCATTGAGCTGTTGAACCTACACGTTGAAAAGCGTCATATCATTCTAGCGATGCAAAACGCGATTCAGACTTCAGAAGCGGCAGGCACGTTACTGAGTACAATCAACACCTTCGCTAATTGCCACGCATCGGTCGACGCGACACACACAGAAGCGAAAGCATTGCTTGGTCGTGTAGCGAAGCTGAACTCTGAAATGTCTCAAGCGTTCAGCCCTTACGAAGATACGCTAATTCACGCAGAACCAGAATTTATTGATGCAGTATTAGAGCATGATAGTGCGGACGTAGCAGGGCAGCGCTTTGCGATTGAAAGCTCTCGTAAGTTATCAAGCAGCCGACTCAGTGTTGCTGAAGAGCAGTTATTGGCAGCGATGAAGGTTGATGGTCGTGACGGATGGGGTCGTTTATACGATAACCTAACCGGATCTTTAAAACTGTCGCTAAAGCTGGACGGTGAAGAGGAAGCCCTAGGCTTTTCACAAGCCGCGAGCCTGTTGTACGGCAGCGAATTCGACAAACAAGAACCAGCATGGCGCGCGGTTCAAGGTGCGATGAAAACGCACCAAGAGTCTTTTGCTTCGATTCTAAATGCATTGGCGGGTTGGCGACTGACTGAAAACAAAAAGCGTTCGAAGATTAGCGATGTGCATTTCCTAGATCCAAGCCTACACGGCAGCCGCATTGTGCCAGAAACGCTAGACACCATGATGTCGGTAGCGAAAGCTAATCGAGCTGTTGGTCAGAAAGCAGGTTTGTTAATGGCAAGAGTTCACGGGCTAGATGAAATGAAGCCTTGGAATCACTTAGCTGCGATGCCGCCGCTGGGTGACGCTGAATCTAAGGTTTACCCATTTGATGAGGCGATCGACGTGATCAAAACTGCGTTCGCTGAAGTAAATCCAGAGATGGCTGATTTTGTCGCTTTGATGGTTGATAATGGTTGGATTGATGCCGCACCAGCAGCCAACAAACGTTTAGGCGCTTACTGCACCAAGTTTGCTGCTACACGCACTCCGCTTGTGTTCATGACATGGAGCGGTAGCCGCTCAGATTTAATGACATTGGCACACGAGTTAGGCCACGCGTTCCACAACTGGGTGATGAAAGACATGCCGTTGTGTCAAACACGCTACCCAATGACGCTAGCAGAAACCGCTTCGATCTTTGCTGAAAATATCGTTCGAGACCATTTGTTAAAACAAGCACAAACACGTAATGAGAAACTTGAAATGCTGTGGGAAGAGCTTTCTTCTTCTTTGGCATTAATGGTGAACATTCCCGTTCGTTTTGAGTTTGAAAAAGCCTTCTACGAGCAGCGTGAAAAAGGCGAGCTAACGGCTCAGCAGCTGTGTGACTTGATGGAAACGACTTGGAAAGAGTGGTATGGCGATGCAATGACAGAAGCTGACCCTTACTTCTGGGCGAGCAAACTGCATTTCAGCATCTCTCAAGTAAGCTTCTACAACCACCCATACTTGTTCGGTTACCTGTTCAGTAAAGGTGTTTACGCTCAGCGCGATGCGAAAGGTGAGCAATTCTACGGCGATTACGTTTCGTTACTTCGTGATACGGGCAGCATGATGGCGGAAGAAGTCGTTCAAAAGCACTTAGGAATGGACCTGACTCAAGCTGATTTTTGGCAACAAAGCATCGACATGGTCAAAGTTCAAATCGATGAATTTGAAAGATTGCTCGATCAGGAAGATTAATTGATCTCAATCTGTTCATAGCAGGTAAGAGCTGTGTTAGCTTACGTGGCTCTTATCTTGCTGGCATAACCTGAGATAAGCCTAAACAACCAAAAGTCTCTTTAAATAGAGAAAGTTATTTGGAACAGATGTCGGTTAGTAAAGTCAGCAGGTAATATAAAAATATATGGGTAGTATTTGTGAGTGATAACGGAGTTTCTGTTGATAAGTGCGATCCTAGCAACACAATTTCTATGTACAATTTATTAACATACGGCCGTGCAATTAAGGAGTAGCGCATGACGAAGACCCTCTTTCGCCAATCATTTCTTTTTGACAGCCTAGATCTTGAGCAAGAAGTGTTTGCAGGACAGACCGTACTGGGTAACGGTGTTCAAATTAAGCTTCATCAACGCGGTGTCTTGGAAGTGATTCCCGCGGATTTTAATTCTGAAACCAAGAACATCATTTTTTCAACCGGTGTTCATGGCGACGAAACTTCACCAATGGAGCTGATCGATAAGCTCATTGAGGATATTGAAACAGGTTTCCAAGTAGTAAACGCGAGATGCTTGTTTATCATAGCTCACCCAGAAGCCACTAACGCGCATACTCGTTTTCTTGATGTGAACATGAATCGTCTGTTTGATGAAAAGCAGTACGAGAGCAATCGAGAAGTGGATATCGCGAAGAACTTGAAGTTCTTGGTGACTGAGTTTTACAAAGAAACGGAACCTGCCACTCGTTGGCATCTAGATTTGCACTGTGCAATCCGTTTATCTAAGCATTACTCGTTTGCAGTGAGCCCTAAAGTTCGCCACGAAGTACGCAGTAAAGAGCTGTTTGATTTCATTAACAGTGCGCACGTGGAAGCAGTGTTGTTGTCAAATGCGCCAACCAGTACATTCAGTTGGTACAGTGCTGAAAACTTCGAAGCGCAAGCACTGACAATGGAACTAGGGCAGGTCGCGAGAATTGGTGAGAACCAACTTGATAAGCTAACGGCTTTTGACTTGGCGATGCGTAACTTGATTGCTGAAGTTGAGCCAGAGCATTTACCTAAGCGAACCATCACTTATCGCGTGAGCAGAACCATTGTTCGTTTACATGATGACTTCGATTTCATGTTCTCAGATTCTGTAGAGAACTTTACCGCGTTCAAGCACGGTGAAGTATTCGGTCATGATGGTGATAAACCGTTAATGGCTAAGAATGAAAACGAAGCGGTGGTGTTCCCTAATCGTAATGTTGCTATCGGTCAACGAGCAGCCTTAATGGTGTGTGAAGTTGAAACGCGATTCGACCATGGTCAGCTTGTGTACGATTAATATCGACTCGGGTTTAAACGACGAAAACAACCGCTCAACTGGTTGAAATATCAAGGTTCACATTACGGTGTGAGCCTTGAGTTTATTTGGGGATACAGGTAAGGTTACGCGAACATTTTCAAAGTAGCTTGATATGGATTTCCAACAACTTCTTCACCAAAAACAGCGCAAATGGACTAGAGCCATTTATCTGATGGCAGCACTGCTTGTCGCGCTGAGTGCAATTTACCTAATGGTTGGCGATCTCTTCATTTCCCCTCTGGACACCTTGTCCACGTTAGAACAAAAACTACTGATTGATTTACGCTTACCTCGATTATTAGCAGCTATTGCTATCGGGGCAGGGCTAGCAGTATCTGGCGCAAGCTTACAAGTCTTATTAGGCAACGTATTGGCTGAGCCCGGTGTGCTCGGTATTTCTGGTGGCGCAAGCTTGGCGATGGTTATCGTACTGTTCTTCTTGCCGTTTGCTCCTACACCAGAACTGTTCATGATTGCCGCCGTTTTAGGCTCGCTCTGTTTCACCGTGATACTGGTGAGCATGGTAAAAACGATGCGACTCACCACGGCTAAATTACTGCTGGTGGGTGTCGCGTTAGGCATTCTTTCTGGCGCGATGGTGACATGGGCGTTCTATTTTAGTGATGACTTAAGTCTACGCTTATTGATGTATTGGCTGATGGGCAGCTTAGGTGGCGTCACTTGGTATCAACACTCGCTCACGTTGGTGATGATCCCCGTGATTATTTGGCTGTGCCTGCAAGGTAGTAAGCTAGATAAGTTAATGATTGGCGAAACGCATGCCGCACAGTTAGGCGTAAACGTACCGAGATTACGTTGGCGTCTAATCTTTGCTGTGTCTATTTTAGTAGGTTGCGCAGTAGCGTTAGGTGGCGTGATCAGCTTTGTGGGTTTGGTGGTGCCACACTTACTGCGTTTAGCGATTGGTACTGACAACCGATACCTTCTTCCTTTGTCTGCCGTGGCTGGTGCAGCATTGCTGGTATTTGCTGATATCTGTGCAAGAACCTTATTAGATTCCGCAGAGCTGCCTTTGGGTGTGATGACCACCAGTATCGGTGCGCCTATCTTCATTTGGATGTTAATTAAAAATCATGATTCAAATTAAGAGCCTGAGCGTCGGCGCTCGTTTATTACCACTATCATTTGAGCTCAAGCAAGGGCAGGTGACTCACGTTATCGGCCCTAATGGCAGCGGTAAAAGTACCTTGCTCGAAGCGATATCTGGAATTGGTGATGGTTACAAAGGCGATATAAAGATCGACGGGCAGGATTTGTCGGAGCTGTCTTTACAAGATTTATCATTGCATCGTGCTTACTTGTGCCAAAGCGCAAGGCCAGCCTTCAACTTAGAAGTGTTCCAATATCTTGCATTGTCACTGCCAAGCTCCTCACACGGCCTTGATGCTGAAATCAACGCAGCTTTGGAAGAAATCAGCCAGATGCTAGACATTGCAGACAAACTTCATCGCTCAATTCAGACACTGTCTGGTGGTGAATGGCAACGCGTACGTTTGGCGGGAATGTGCCTGCAAATTTGGCCGACACTTAACCCATACGCGAAGCTGCTGATCCTCGACGAACCCGCAGCTCCGTTGGATATTGCTCAAGAAGCCTTGTTGTACAAGCTTATCGAACGAGTGGCTGAGAAGGGCATCGCCGTGATCATGGCTAACCATGATTTGAACAGAACACTAAGACACGCAGACCAAGTGTTGTTGCTCGATAAAGGTGTACTTCAAGCATCAGGCTCAGCTGATCAAGTGCTTACCCCTGAGCAGCTAGAGTCCGTGTTCAACACCGAAGTCAAAAGTATCTCAGTCGACAATCAGACCTATCTGCTGTTTGGTTAACTTAAGCTCATCAATACAAGGCAATCTATATGTTTAGATATATTCAACGACGACGAATCAAGAAAGTAATCAAATCACTTTCTGCAAAGTTGGTGAAAGCGTACGGAAGCAGTGACTTTTTCTCTATTGGGCAAGTAGAAACGAGTTCATGTGAATTAAGTAAGCGCCAACAACTGGTTGCCTTAGCATTGTTTGCTGATCCACAAGACCTTGCTGCTGAAATTGCTCCAGCCATTCAATTGCTGCGTAATAATGTGTCTAATGACTTCTTCGGTGGTGAGGAATATAACGCGCGTGATGTACTTAATTTGTTGGGCGGTGGCGGTTGGAAGGGCGGTCGTATGGACGATGATATGTCGAATCGATTTGGCATGAATAGCCGCTATTAGTTTAGCTCGTTCAAATTAACGTTTAATGATTTATCCATTTATAAACGTATACGCTCAATAGCTTAGCGACTTTACAGCAGTCTCAACAACGTAATAATAATGATGATAAAAAGCACTCAATATCATTATTTATGCGAGCGTTTCACTCCAATTAATTCAATGAAAAAATACCTTCCTAGCGATCTATTTTCTTAGGGAATGCGTAATTTTTGTCGGTAAAAATTGATAATTCGAACCAATATCACCTATCTACAACGCATTTGTTTGAGTTGTGTGATGCTGATTCCTATCAATATAAAATCTGCTGTTATTGATAAAATTGACGTATATATTTTTCGTTGTTCTTTAAGTCAGAAACTATAAACCTTCGAATTACAGTGCTGGTTGGTTAGTAACCAATTGGTTTTGTGTTTAGGGTAAAATAATAGAGAGTGGGAAAGTGACAACAATAAATAATAATATTCTAAAAATAGCAGTGGGTATGGCTATGCTATCGAGTGTGCCGTCAGTGGCAAATGCTCATGGTTGGTCTGAGTTTCCAAGCGCGCGTCAGAACACGTGTTACGAGCAAGGCGGGATTTGGTCGGGTACACCACCTAATGCTGCGTGTGCTCAAGCAAAAGACATTTCGGGTTCATACCCGTTTGTTCAACGTAACGAGTACGCGAAAAATGTCCAAGATTTCAATAATATCAATGCTGTAAAAGCGGCGATTCCTGACGGCACGTTATGTTATGCCAACGATTCGCAAAAACGCGGCATGGGTGCGCCTCATACTGGTTGGACTCGTACCGAGCTAAATACTGGTACGTTTGAATATGTATTCAATGCGACAGCGCCACACAACCCTTCTTTCTGGGAGTTCTACCTAACGAAACCAAACGCGGACCTAAGCAAAGGCCTAGCGTGGGGAGACTTAGATCTTATCCAAGAAGAGGGTAACGTTCCGGTTAATGGCGGCAAGTACCGCATTAATGTCACTATTCCTTCAGACCGTTCTGGCGATGCGATTCTATTCGTTCGCTGGCAACGTGATGATGCTGCGGGCGAAGGCTTCTACAACTGTTCAGACATCACTATCGCGGGTGGCACAACCCCTCCACCAGAGCCGGGTCCAGAGCCTGATCTAGTGCGTGGTGACCTGTTTGTTTCTGACCAGTTTGGCACGCCAGAAATTGGTGATACGGTTAAATACGACATCATCAACAAGTATGGTGAAGTAGCGCGAAGCTTCGACATCGTCATTGATGCTTCAAACGTTAACGATTGGGCTCGTTTGTTAGCTTCAGAAATTAATGGCTGGCACGAAGAGTTTAAAGATGGCGCGATCTTCATTGGTGACTGGCATGCTGAAATGCAGCACTACATGTACTTCCAAAACGATCCTTCACGTAACTTCTTCAACTCAAAAGATAGCCGTGCTTCTGGTCAGTTAACGTTGATTGATGGTGGCGACGGTGGTGTTGAACCATTGAAAGGTGACATCTACGAGCTAGTGAAGAGTGACAATGTAGTCAATGCTGGCGATAAGGTTGTGATTGCAACAAGCGAAGCCGCGACATTGACTCAAACTCAAGGTTCTTCAGTAAGCATCCAAAATAACGGCACGGCTTCTATCGTAGTTGATACCACTGGCATCACTGCAAACGAAACTTTATCGTTTATGGCTAGCTCGATTGAAAGCGACAGTGTTGAAACCTTCACTTTTGAAGTAATTGCCGATGACGGTGGCGTGACACCAGACCCAGATCCAACGCCGGATCCTGATCCGACTCCTGACCCAGACCCTACGCCAGATCCAGGTACGTGGGACTCATCAGCGACTTACCTTGGTGGCGAAGTCGTGACTTACTCGAACCAGTCATGGAAAGCACAATGGTGGGTTCAAGGTGGTACTAACCCTAAAGCGACTTACGAAAATGACAAATGGGGCGTTTGGCGTCCAGCTCAATAACTCCATAGGTTTCACGATATGGGCACACCTGAGGTGCCCATATCTAATGACCTCGAGTTTAACTAACCTTGATTCTACGAATTTACTTCTTCAGAACATCCAGATACATTCCTCACGTCAGCCCCAATAAAAACAATTTCATCTAACCTATTGTTAAATATTTACTATTTGTTAGTGTGTCTAGGTGCACATTGAGGATGTGTTTCATATTTAGCGAAGAAATATTAGGAGTTGCGATGAGTATTATAGTGAGACGGTCTGAACCGTCAGATGCAAAGGGAATAAAAGAAGTTTACGAATGCACTAATGCTTATACCGGTACGCTGCAACTCCCAAATCCATCTCTGGAAAGCTGGCAAAAACGAATCTCTAATATGCCTGATAACGTGTATTCGTATGTCGCGATGATCGACGATGAGATTATTGGCAACTTGGGAATGGAAGTGTGTGTGAACCCAAGAAGACGACATGTTGCTTCATTTGGTATGGGTGTTAAAGACGATGTGTTAGGCAAAGGTGTGGGTAGTCAGCTGCTCGCGACCGCGATCGACTTGTGTGATAACTGGATTAACATCAAACGACTTGAGCTAACGGTCTATACCGATAACGAAAGAGCGATCAGCCTGTATAAGAAATTTGGCTTCGTGATTGAAGGGGAGTCAGCAGGATTTGCCTTTAGAAACGGCGAATATGTAGCGGCTTATCATATGGCTCGACTGGTATAGCATTTAGCTGCAATTAACACTCGGCTACAATTAACACAAAGCTGCATTTAACACAAAGCTACAACTGACACTCGGGTACAATAAGCACACAGCTACGATTAACACAGTTAGAATTAACTGACAGATAATAAAACGCCACGTTATTTAAACGTGGCGTTTGCTATTTTAGTGAGCTGCTCGTTTTAACAGCTTCATACTCAGTGCAACTTAAGCCGTTAGTGGCTCAAGGTTCGCAGGGCGGTAGTGTACTGATTTTAGTACTTTACCTTGGCGAACTGTCTTGCCTTCAGATACGAAATCTTCCGCACACTTAGCGATGATGTATTCGCCTTTTTGAACCGCCATCAGCTTGATGTTCTGCTCAGCATAGAAAGCTTCTGTTTCAGCGTATTCAGTTTCGTTGCGACATACTTTGCTCATGTTGCTTGAGTGTACTTCGTCCCAGCAAGGTAAGAAGTCAATTGAGCGGTTTTTAGAAACATTCAATAGCAGGTCGATCAGGTAGCTGATTGCTAGGTTGTCTTCAACCTTAGCTTGACCAAGGTGAACCAAGCGTCCCATCAAAACATAAACGCTGTCTACAATAGCGTCCGCTTGTTCGATTTTTGAGTCAGCTTCTGCAAGTTCTGTTAGTTCTTCGATCGCTAGAGAGGTGTGTAGCGTATCGCCTTTTTCGTCCATTGTTTCAGGAGCAGCAACAGGCAGATCAAAAGTACTGCGGAACTCTTCAATGTCGCGGTAAAGGTGATCGTAGATTTCTTGGCTTAGTTGAGAAAGGTTCATTTTCCTATCCATTCTGTTTCGTTAATGGATTATTTTACCAAAGCTAGGAATAGGGTGCTAACGCAAAGTCGAAGAAGTCGACTTTTATTCATTGGACCAATGAGGTATTTTGCATACAAACTAATTGATTATTATGTTTTTTTACACTTTACTCTTCTTAATATACCAAATGTTGATGTTGCCATTAACTTCGGCAGCAGTGGGACCCCATTTATGAACCAAGCCAGTGAAAGCGAAATTGTTATACGTCGCTTGTATCAAATCACCAATGATTACCGGAAGGGCTTCGATATTCAGATCGCTCAGCTGCTTATCATGGGGCTTGAACGCTTCAACCTTGATATCGGTATTTTATCTAAAGTCGAGGGTAATACTTACTTAGTTGAACACTCTGTCACACCTGAAGGGGTTGAGCTCAATAGTGGCGATATCTTCGATTATCGTTCAACCTATTGCGAAATTACCTGTAAATCGATTGGTCCTATCTGCATAGAGCATTGTGGCAAACACGATAAGTATGCGACGCATCCCGCTTACCAGTCTTTTGGTTTAGAGTCTTATATTGGCATCCCGATTTTCGTTAATGATGAGCTTTATGGCACCTTAAATTTTTCAAGCCCGGCTCCTTATCATCGTGAATTCAAAGAGTTCGATATCGACGTTATGAGGTTAATGGCCTCATGGATCGAAGTGGAACTGGTTAGAAGACAGCAAGAACGAAAACTCAAAGAGCTGAATGAGAAGTTAGAGTACCAAGCTCTGTATGATCCTCTGACCCATTTGCCAAATAGACGTTGCTTGTTCAAAACGTTGAATGCAGAAGTGGAGCAGTTAAAAGGATCTTTAGGAAAGGGAACCTTGGCCGTTGTCGACATCGATTTCTTTAAACAGGTCAATGACACTTATGGCCACCAAATGGGTGATGTTGTTTTAAAGAAAGTGGCGAACGTGCTGAGCAATAACACTCAAGAAGGTGAGTTTGTGGCGCGTTTTGGTGGTGAAGAGTTCATTCTTTGGTATCCAAATAAAACACCAAGTTGTGTTGAAGATAAGTTCATGACTCTTTTACAAGAGATGAAGAAAATCACACTGGATAGAAAGCCAGTCACTATATCAATCGGTGCGTGTCATTTTGAGTTGAGTACAGGGGATACCAAAGGGGAAAGGGTGTCGGCGTTAGATAAGCTCATCAAAGTTGCCGATGAATGCCTGTACATTGCGAAACAAAATGGACGAGATCAGTTCATTTCCCGTCCATATCATCAAGAACGCTCAGGAATATAAGCCATCTTGTTAGCGATTAACTGAACTATTAGCTGAACAGGTAAGGGAACAGTTGACGACGTTCTTCCGGTGTTAAGGATTCAACTCTCGCGATGTTGGTATCAGGAATCGCTTCAGGGTTAGGGTAGTGCTTCAACACTTTTTCCATACTCGCTTCACGAATCAAATGGTAAACCGGATACGGAGAGCGGTTAGTTAGGTTTTCATCGTCTTCTGGATCTGCACCACCAAAGCAATAGTCTGGGTGGAAGGTTGCCACTTGGTAAATGCCTTCCCAATCTTCTTGCTTGATCAACGCTTCAATCCAATCAATGAACATGTTGTAGTCGAAGAAATCTTGCAGCATGTTAGGTACAACCACTAAAGTTGTCTCCAACTCGGCGACTGGCGTGTTATCTAACTCTACGAAATGCGTCATGATGTCTTGCAACAACGTTTCTTCCGTATTTGCTTCACTCACAAAGATCTTAATCTGTTTATTACGTTGTGGCTTGGCTGCGAATGGACACAGGTTTAGGCCAATAACGACATCGTCTAACCACTGTTTTACTTGGTCGTGGATGGTTTGAAGATCTGTGCTTTGAGTGTTCGACATAACAGGTTCCGAAATGAAATTTTGCGTAGGATATCAGAACGGACGTTAATCAAAAGCAATAATTGAGTTACAACCTCAGTCGTACTTATGCTTGTGCGAGTTTAGAGGCCGATACTTGAAGTTGTTTTAATTGGTAGACCCAAGCAAATATCGCAACATAGAAGATTGAACCGCCCGCAATCACGCCATTCCAACCGAACAGTTGCCAGCAATACAAGAGTAAGAAACCACCTAAGCTCCCGCCAATATAATAGTGAACCAAGTAAAGTGCGGTTGCTGTCGCCTTAGCGCTCGGCGCTTTTTGACTTACCCAAGAGTAGGCAAGGGTATGGGCGAAGAACGCGCCGCCACTAATCAATAACAAGCCTGCTAGCATGAACGGGACTTTGTCGACGGCAGAAATTAGCATTCCGATTAAGCTAATACACACGCCCATCAATATACCGTTTAACGGGTCAAAGCGAAGTGTCCATTTGTTGGAGAGCTTAGAGCTTACCGTACCGGCCAAGTAACATAGGAATATCAGTGAAGCTAAACCAACAGGCACTGAGTGAGGTTCGGATACCAACCTAAAGCCCATTACTGAATACAGGTTAACGAATAGCGCGAAGTTAGCGCCACCAATCAACATCGCGAGCCACAAGGCACGGTTTCTTAAGTGCATCACAACCGAGCGGTTGTGATGAAAGAACAGCCCTTTTTGAGGTTTGAAGTTCTGTTGGTCAGGTAGGCGATAGGCAATAAAGAGTGCACCAAGCAATGAACCGACAACGAAAAACAGTACAGTTGCATGCCAATCGAAATAGTCTGTAATTAAGCCGCCTAATACACGTCCGAAGATTCCACCCAATGAGTTGGCCGCAATATAACCTCCAATCGCGACAGCAAAGGCTTTGGGTGTTAACTCCTCAACCATATAGGCAACCGCCACACCAGCAAACGCCGCCACAGCGATGCCCATAAATGCGCGGGCAATAACGAGTTGCAACAAGGTAGTCGTGAACACCATGCTTAACCCTATTAATGGGATAGCGAACAGACTGAACAGAATAATGGGTTTACGACCAAAGGTTTCAGAGGCAATTGCCCAAGGTACCAAGCTAATCGAAAGGCCGAGTGTTGTAGCAGCAAATAACCAGTTGATCTGAGTTTCAGATACTTGGAAGTGCTCCGCCATGTGCGGCAAGATAGGCTGAAAGAGGTAAAGGTTACAGAAAATGATAAATGAACCAATCGCCAATGATTGAGTGATACGTTTGTATTGAGGACTGCCTTTATCAAACATTTACGTTGTGCCTGCGCGAGTTAGTAAGCTATTTGTGAACAAGTTATCAGTACAGGTGTGATTAAAGAAATATATTAAAAATATCACCTCTATATATTAAATATATCGCCATGCTTGAATCAAAACCACTTCGACATTTTCTGGCTGTTGCTCAGTTTGGTAACTTCACCCAGGCGGCCAAAGCGCTGCATATCGCACAGCCTGCATTGAGTATCTCCATTAAAAAACTAGAACAGACACTAGAGTTGATTCTATTTCGTCGAGGCGATAAATCCGTCACTTTAACGGAGGAGGGCAAAGTACTGTTTGAGCATGCAAAGCGAATCGCCCAGCAGTTTGATGATGCTCAGCTCGCGATGAATGAACTAAAGGGGCTAGAAAAAGGCGAGGTTCGATTAGGCGCTCCAAGTATGATGGGCAGTTACTTTTTCCCCCAAGTAGTGATGGCATTTAAAAGCCAATACCCAAACCTAAAGTTGACCTTGATTGATGCAGGCACCGCATCTATTCGTGAAATGCTGTTAAACGGCGAACTCGATATTGGCGTAATTAATCATGAGAACGTTCCAGATGATTTGGAAACGGATCATCTGTTAAGCTCAGAAATGTTAGCTGTAGTTGGCAAAGATCACCCACTGGCAACGCAACCATCCATCACCTTTGAAGAATTTTTTGCTCAAGAGCTGATCATGTTCAAATCGGGCTACTTCCACCGCGATTTTATCGATGCGACTTGTAAGAAGTACAATCTCGATATGACCATTGCGTTCGAAACCAATTTATTGCCAATGATTCTTTCTATCGTGAAGCGAGAGTTTGCCATCACCGCGTTGCTTAGCTTGGTGACAGAATACGAGGAAGATGTCGTAGGCGTGCCATTTAAAGACCCTGTGAAACTGAACCTATCTTTGGCGTGGAGAAAGGAAGGGTATCTGTCAAAAGCAGACCGAACCTTTATTGATTTCGTTAAGCGGTATGTGTGATTTAGTAAGATTTAAATAAACAAAGCCCGAACATCCTAGATTGGATATTCGGGCTTTGTTGTATAGAAGTATGACTGGCTCAGAGCACGTTAGGTGTTCTTTGAGTTATACATCTTATCGAAGTTTTTCTGATTCCAGCCGACCATCACTTGATCGCCGATTTTAAGCACGGGGATAGAACGAGCACCCATTGCTTGCAATTCTTTACGGCCACGCTGCATCTTTGCATTCGTCAGGCGGTAAACAATTTTCTTAGAGTCTAAATACCTTTGGGCATCTTTACAGTGCGGGCATTTGTCTGCGACGTACAATACAACACGTTTCATTTTTTCATTCTCTTGGTGAATCTCGCTAAAGTGTAACGAATCCTAGGTGATTAGAAAAGTGTGATCAGTTACACTATGCGGCTCAATTTTCAAGACCACAACGTATTGTCGTGGTGTAACTTGTACGGTCTTTCAGCATGCATCCTTCTTTACGCTATATTCAAGGCTATCCTAAGCACATTCTTGATCCTGTTACTCAACTTGTAGAGTCGGGTAAATTGGTGCCTTGGTTTGAAGCTCGCTACCCAAAGAATCATGAAATAAAAAGCGAGAAAGCCCTGTTTGACTATGCGATTGAGATAAAAAATCGCTACATGAAAAAAACACCACCGATCAGCAAAGTGATTTACGACGGCAAGATACACCTAATCAATAATGCGTTAGGTCTGCATTCTTACGTTGCTAAGAATCACGGTGGAAAGATCAAATCAAAGAATGAAATTCGTATCGCCAGTGTTTTTAAAAATGCACCAGAACCTTTGCTAAGAATGCTGGTGGTACACGAACTGGCGCATATCAAAGAGAAAGAGCACGACAAAGCCTTTTACCAACTATGCTGTCACATGGAACCGGAATATCATCAACTTGAGTTGGATGCCCGTTTATTCATGATGTATTTAGATTTAAAGAAGTAGCCCAATGAGCCAATCACAAAATAGAACGACGCTAAGCCTGTCGAAAAACAGCACTTCATCAGCAAAAACAAAAGACAACCAAGCTGATGTTAAGCCAAGTACAGCTAAGCCAAGCAGCGACAAGCGTATTTCTACAAAGAACACATCTGATAAAAGCCGCAAGAATAGTGCACCTAAAGGCGCGGGCAATAACAAAGCAAAGCGACCTTTTGCAAAAGATAGCAGAGGTAAACCGGGTGCCAATAAAGGATCATCGAATAAGGGTTCTTTCAATAAAACGGCTTTTAACAAGAACGCAGCTCAGAAAAGACGCTCGGCTGAAAAACCTCAAGGTGGATTGCACCCAAGAAACCAGCACACTGGCCGCTATAACTTCGAGTTACTAGTTGCAGCCTTGCCTGAGCTAAAAGAGCATCTGATCAAGAATCCGGTTGGCGAAGACACCATTAATTTCTCTGATCCATTGGCTGTTAAGCTACTCAACAAAGCTTTGTTGGCGCATCACTATGGCGTTAAACATTGGGATATTCCTGCTGGTTACTTGTGCCCGCCAATTCCTGGTCGTGCAGACTACATTCACAGAGTGGCCGACATCCTTAATAGCGATGGCCAAGGTGAACCCTATAACCACGCGTCTGTGAAAGCATTAGATATTGGTGTCGGTGCAAACTGTATCTACCCAATCATTGGTGCGACAGAGTATAAGTGGCGTTGTACAGGGACAGATGTTGATTCAGTCTCCATCAAAACAGCGAACTTCATAGCGGAAAGCAACCCTAATCTAAAAGGTAAGATCCGCGCTCGCCTACAAGCTGACTCTGAATCTATCTTTAAGGGCGTGATTAAGGATAATGAACGTTACGATGTCACTATTTGTAATCCTCCATTCCACAGCTCTCTTGAAGAGGCTGAAAAGGGGTCACAACGTAAACTGGATAATCTAGCGGCGAACCGTGCTAAGAAAGCCGGTCAGTCATTCAAGCCTGAAACGAACAAGAAGCCAGTTAAGTTAGATAAATCAACTAAGCAAGCTAAACCAACCTTAAACTTTGGTGGTCAAAAAGCCGAGCTTTGGTGCCCAGGTGGTGAAGCCGCTTTCATTATGAAGATGGCAAGAGAGAGTCAACTTTTTGCTACTCAAGTTTTGTGGTTTACGACATTGATTTCTAAGAAAGACAACGTCGATATGGTTCGTTCAGAACTGGGCAAGCTGCGAGCGAAACAAGTGAAAGTCGTCGAGATGTCACAAGGCCAGAAGGTAAGTCGCTTTATCGCATGGACCTTTATGGACGATGAGCAAAGACAAGAGTGGATCGCGCTAAAATAGGGGCTGCACTTAGTTAAGATATTAAGCTGAAATACGGACGGGCTTGTTGTTAACGCAACAAGCCCGTTTTTTTTGTGTTTTGCATATAACCTAAGCAGAAAGCAACTCATCTAACTTACTCTGATATTTCTGCTCTAGAGCTTTGTTACCTGCTTTGTTTTCGAGATCGACCAAGATTTTAAGCGATGGAATTTGATAGCCATAACGCTGGTGGAATTTGAATAAACGGATTCGAGCGTCATTGTAATCGGCGTCACTCACTTCAATTTTTGATAACTGTAGTATCGATTTTACGCGGTTTGGATCGTGGTCAATCGCTCTGCTGAAGTAGTACTTCGCTTGGTCGGTATTGCCAGCCTTAAATGCGCAAAACGCGGCGTTTTCATAACTTGCAGACACCAAGTAGTAGTAGGGTTGGTCGATGGCGCGATTGAAGTAATTATCGGCTTGTTCGTATTCGCCCTGTTTACACAAGAAGGTACCGTAGTTGTTCAATACATTGCCATTTCTTGAATCAAGACTGAGTGCTTTGCGGTAAGTGCTTCTCGCTTCATCTACTTCACCCACTTGTTCGTAGTAATGCGCCATTGAAAGCCGAGCACGGTAGTAGCTAGGTGCGTGTTTAATCGCGAGCTCAAGGTTTTCACGCGCTCTCACCATATTGCCTTGTCCCATATAGCCCAAACCTAATTCGATTCGAGATTCAGACATCGCGATAGGATCACTTTCAATCTTTGGCGGTCCTTCAGTGACAGAGACACAACCGGCCAAGGAAAGCGAGGCAAGTAGTACCACACTTGATAACGAAAGAGGGCGGGACAACGAAATCGGATTTGAAAATGATGGCTTGGCAGGCATGTGAAGCTCCTTATGAACACCAACCCATCATATGAAATCAAACCCATTGAAGTCGTAAATCTATCATGGAATGCGACCCACACACCATAAAAAAACCGCGTCCAATTCGTCGTTTTATCAACAACATACTGAACACGGTTTATGTGTTTGTGAATCGGAAGAAAGAACTTAATCGTCTTTGGTAAAGTTGTCTTCGCTGAAATGATCCAGATCGTAAGGCGTTTGTTGGTAAACGCAGTAGTTTAGCCAGTTTGAGAACAACAAGTGTCCGTGGCTGCGCCAGCTTGCAACCGGTTTGTTGTCTGGATTGTTATTCGGGTAGTAGTTGATTGGTATCACAGGCTCCATGCCTTCACCCAAATCTCGAATGTACTCATTGTGAAGTGTGTGAGAGTCGTACTCAGGGTGACCCGTTACAAACACGTTTCGCTTATCTTTGGTTGCTGCTAGGTATACGCCTGCAACATCAGAAGTTGCAAGAACATCAAGGTCAGTATGTTCCGCTAAGTACTCTTGAGAGAAGTCCGCATAGCGAGAGTGCGGAGCTAAGAATGTATCGTCGAAGCCACGTAAAATAGGGTGGTATGGGTTATGTATCTCGTGATTATAAACACCAGACAACTTCTCTTTACGCGTGCGTTTTGGCAAATCATACAGTAATTTCAAACCAGCCTGAGCCGCCCAACACACGTATAGAGTTGAAGTAACGTGCTTGTTTGCCCATTCCATGATGGTTTTCAGATGGTCCCAGTAGATAACATCTTCAAATTGAACCAAGCCAAGCGGCGCACCAGTGATGATCAATCCATCAAAGTTTCTTCCTTTGACCATTTCAAATTGGCGATAGAAGTTATCAAGGTGTTCAGTCGGTGTGTTTTTACTTGGTCGATCATCAATGCGCAGCAGCTCTACATCCACTTGCAATGGGCTGTTCGATAGTAGGCGTAAAAATTGAGTTTCAGTTTCAATCTTCTTCGGCATTAGGTTGAGGATCAAGACTCGAAGTGGACGAATTTCCTGTGTCGATGCTCTTGATAACGGCATCACGAAGATGTTTTCTTCACGAAGAACATCGGATGCTGGCAATTGGTCTGGAATGCGAATAGGCACAGCTTTCTCCCTAAGCTAGATATGTAGACGTCTATACATCTAAATCTATAGTAGTTTGATACGCTTGTCGATATGCAAAATGGATAGATGTAAATTATTTGTGTTTTCTATCAGAAGCCATCCCTGCGCTTCGAGGGGAGTCTCATTGTATTCAGTGGTTATCGGAGTCTTGTGTAAGTAGTTGGTTTTCGGATGCTGAGCAAAGGCAGTTATCAGAGCAACTCGTTACTATTTACGATAAACTCATGTTTTCGAATTAGCCTGTAAAGTGACAGATGAAGTTAATACTCATTCGAGGGTTGCCCGGGTCTGGGAAATCAACAAAAGCAAAAACCTACGATGCATTGCATGTCGAAGCGGATATGTATTACGTGAATGAGCAAGGTGAGTACCATTTTGATCCTAGGCAGCTGCAACAAGCTCATGAGTGGTGTCAAAACACGGCTGAAAATGGATTAAAGCAAGGGCTTGATGTGGTTGTTTCGAATACCTTTATTAAGCATTGGGAAATGAAAGCCTACCGCCAACTTGCACTCAAATATAAAGCAGAATTGGTTATCGAAGTGTGCCGAGAGCAATATGGCACAATTCACGACATTGAGCCGTCAGTGATTAAGCGTATGGCGAGAGACTGGCAAGAATAGCCTCGTTCTTCCTCTGCTTGCGTGGCTGAATGGCAAATAGAATTAAATTAATAGAACAACTTCAAGGTAACGATTGAAATGGCAAAGCGCTCTGTTGTGGTCGACATGACTTCTTATGGTATCTATTCCACATGGGATTCAAAATCTAAAGATCTTCCAAAAATCCAAGAGTTCACCACCACCGTTGATGCTGAAATCGACGTAGAGTTTGGCTATATCCTGAATATCAAAAAAGCCAAAGGTGAGAAGATCCGTTACTGCATTTATCACCCAAACATCACCACAGACAAAGGTGAAGTGCTCGAACCGTTTGATGGTGAGGAGTATGTCGGTAACAATGACTGGGATTTCTACTTAGGTGACACTATCTGGGCTCCTGTCTCGAACAAGCTAGGAAAGTGGCGCATGACGGTTGAGCTAAAAGGCAACATCATCGCCGACAAGACATTCGACCTAGTAGCAAAAGACGAAGGCCAATTCTGGAAGCGTAGAGGGTTTTAGATTCGACCTTCTATGTTCACCTAAATAGCAAAAAGCCGAGCATCGTGTTGATGTCTCGGCTTTTTTCATTGTGCTAGATAGAAGTGACTACCCAACTAATGGATTCGATTATTGCGTTACGTAAGCCACAACAAACTCAGTGATTGCGACCATGTCTTTCACTGCAATGTACTCTTCAGTGGTGTGAACTTTCGCCATACCAGTAGAAAGGTTAACTGTTGTCAGGCCTTTTGCGTTGAAGTTGTTTGCATCGCTACCGCCGCCAGTGCGTTTAGTGTTCGCTGTGACGCCAAGCTTCTCAAACGCCGATTTGATAGAAAGAATGTGCGGATGATCGTCTGCAATAACGAATGCATCGTAAGCACGAGTTGATTCGATTTCTACTTCAGCGCCGAACTGCTTAGCACTTTCTTGGAATGTAGAGATCATATGTTCAACTTGAGCCGTTAGCTTTTCGCCGTTTAGAGAACGTGCTTCAGCCACGACTTTAAGCTCTGGCATTACGATGTTAGTCGCTTGACCACCTTCAACAATACCAACGTTTGCTGTCGTTTCTTCATCGATACGAAGTAGGTTCATCTTAGTGATTGCGTCTGCAGCAACCTGAATTGCGCTGATGCCTTCTTCTGGTGCTAAGCCAGCGTGAGCAGGGCGGCCTTTGATGTTAGCTACAATCTTCTGTTGGCCAGGCGCTGCGTTTACGATGGTGCCAATTGGGCCGCCTGTATCAAGTACGATTGCGTGCTCAGATTGAATGTAAGACATGTCGAAGTTCAAAGAACCGAACAGACCGCCTTCTTCGAATACAGTAAACGCAATCTCGATAGTTTTGTGCTCTTGGCCTTCTGCTTTGATGCAACGAACCGCTTCCATGATAGCTGCGATACCAGACTTGTCGTCACCACCTAGAATTGTGTTGCCTTTTGAACGGATGATACCGTCTTCGATGATTGGCTCAATGCCGATGCCTGGCGTTACTGTGTCCATGTGGCAGCTGAACACTGTGCTACCTGGAAGAGTGCCATCTAGACGAGCGTAGATGTTGAAACCGTTAGATACTTCTTCAGGAACCGCCAGTTTGTGAACTTCAAAACCTAGTTCACCGAGTTGCTCAGCCAAAGCTTCAGCAATCGCTTTTTCGTTACGAGATTCACTATCAATTTTCACTAGATCGCAGAAATGTTCTACAAGACGTTGTTCATTAATTTGGGTCATTGTTAATTCTCATTATGCTTCCGCTTGTTCAAAAAGAAGCCGCGGAGGTAGGAACAGGAAAATCACTATAACGCCAATGAGGTAGATGATTGTCTGAGTTAAATCAAGAAAGTTGCCTGATTATTCTAATTAATGAGAAAAACCCAATTCAGATCCACCAGTGCGCAGGATTTTAATCTGTATATCTGTCGGGTATAATGTTTGACCGCTCTTAAAAAACGTCAATAAAATTGGAATTCAATCAATAATGGCCCTGATAAATGAATAGAAACAATGTGTTAGGTTCATTCCTTTTCGTGGTGCTGATGAGTATTGTGCTGGGGCTGTATTTGCTCTATCCAACTTATGACGACGATTTAAAGCATATTCGCCCTGAAAACCCGAGTGTTTATAGTCCAGAGAAAGAGTTATCACTCTCTCAATATGGATCTGCGTTGATCGATATTCTCGATGTATCTCGTGGTGACCCTAATTTAGCTTCCCTACAACTTGAGGCTCTCCAAGCCAAGTTCCCAGACCAAGATAAAGCCATCTATCGTGCTTACGAATTGATGATTTTGTCCAACCTCGCGCAACATAAGTTGGATACCGAAGCGGTTTCCGAATACGTCAGGCAGATTAAAGCACTCGCACAACACGAACATATGGGTTGGCTAAAGGCCCAATCTCTCGTTGAATTGGCGATTGAATACATCAGTAAGGGTGAGCTAGCGGAATCTGAAATCCAAATCAGAGCAGCGATAGATATCGCAGAATCGCTTCACTATGAAGAGTTGTTGATTAAGGCCTATAACACGGCTGGTGTCATCAATAACATCCGCAATGACTTTCCTGAAGCTCAATACTTTTTCCATAAAGGTTTAGACCTTGGTAAGAAGTACCCTCATCACATCTACAACAGCAAGTTAGTGTCAAATATGGCACTGCTTTATATCTATTTGGAAGACTGGCCTAAAGCGCTCAAGCTGATTAAAAGAGCCAAAAAGCTCTATTACAAGAGTGGATTACTCGAAGCGTCTACCATCGGCGTGCTGCATGTGAATGAGTCTTTTGCTTATCTGCGCAGTGGTGATTTAGTCAAAGGCCGAGAAGCATATCAAAGTGCGGCTAAGCTAAATGGCGATAACGTGAGTGAACGATACAAAATCATCCTATTAAAAGCAGAGAGTGATGTGTTGTTGGCGGAAAAGAACTTTGAGTCAGCACGACAAGTCGCAAACTTGTGTCTTAGATACCCAGGCGTGGACAAATACACACTTCAATTGGGGCAGTGTTACCTAAATAGAGCCTTAGCGAACATTGGTTTGAACCGAGATAATTTTGTTTTTGCTGATCTAAAGCGATCGTCTGCAATGTTCGATGTTGTGGGGACTCGCAGCTGGAAGGTCCTCGGCTTAAGAACACTTGCTGAATACTATGATTCAAGAGGCGACAGCGAGAACGCACTTCGCTACTTCAAGCTCTATTACAAGGGTAATAAAGCGCTGCTATTTGATAAGCGCCAGAGTGATATCTTTTTACTCGAGCAAGATTTCGCTACGGCATCATTAGCTCAAGAAAACGAACTGCTTAACGCAGAAAAAGAGTTGGGTGAGCTGACATTAGATAAGCAGCAATTACGGAATCGAATCGTCGTCGCTTTGGGTATCATGGTGATGATAAGCGCCACGTTACTATTGATAAGGTTACGCTCGATCCAGAAGACCAACAAAGAACTACTTAAGCAATCAACAAGATGCGAACTGACAGGCTTATACAATAGGCGTTACTTAGAGCAACGGTTAACTCAGCCGATGCCACATCATTTGTCGTCGTTTGGGTATACGCTCGCTATTCTAGATTTAGACCGCTTCAAACAAGTTAATGACACTTATGGCCATGATATTGGTGACCAAGTGCTGGTGGAAGTCGCTAAGCGTTTAGAGAAAATCTTATCAACAAACGATGTAGTGGCAAGATGGGGTGGGGAAGAGTTTGTTTTGTTGCTGGCTGGGAATCAAGATCCTAATAAAGAGCTTGAACTGATAAGACAAGCGATCGCTGACCGACCGATTGAAACGCATTCTGGCCCATTAGAATTAACCACATCGATTGGTGCGACGACTCATCTAACGGGGCAACAGTTGAATAGCCGTACCTATAAGAAACACTTGAAATCGGCAGACGATGCTTTGTATCAAGCTAAGCAGTCAGGGCGCAATAAAGTCGTTATCATTTGAGTTCCTAAACTTAGTTAATCCCCTGCAATCAAGAAACCTGAACTTCAATAACTAAGCGAATAAGAGTGCTTATCTGAACTAATACGGCTATTTACTCTTATTCGCTTAATTCATACTGTGATTTGGCTTGGTGGGTTACTTAGCGACACCTTGAAGCATCTCAACCAATTCGCCTTCTGTCGCTGGTTCACTAGCGAGTTCAATCACTGCCGAAGCACCGCCTTTTAACATGTAGGCTTGGGTTCCGCAGTGGTCATAGTGGAACCATTTACCATCTACGCATACGTCGGTATAACATCTTGGGTCTTGTTTAAGTTCCATATCAATTTCCTTATTAACATTTGCCTAACGTTTTTCAGACTAGTTGATCACAAATCTAGGTAAATTGATCTAAATCAATCTAGAGTGTAATTGATGATTTAATTATCAAAATAAGAGAGGTGTGTCTAGCGAAGGAGCGACCTCTCGTTGGGCACTGCGCTCAAAGGTCGTGATTCTGGTTGGCAACTCTCGCTCTTTTGCTTGCCAGGTGATGCTTTTCTACATACGCTAGCTACTCTCTTAATCCCTATACAGACTTGATTGTGTTGGAAAATGACTAATATCTTTATCGTTGTAATTGTTCTGGTTGTGTTCTTTTACTTTATTCAAAAGTATGTGGTGAAACACGATGACACCAAAGACCACGCTTATCAGAAGAAAGGCGCGTTAATGTCGGCGCAACAGGCGACATTCTATAATGCGCTAAAATCAGCTGTGGGCAACCATGGGGAAGTGTTTGCTAAAGTCAGCATGTCGAACGTACTTGTTCCTGCTAAGACGAACAATAAGAAGAATTGGTTTATCACCAACAACAAGATCTCACGTAGTTACTTCGACTTTGTTGTTTGCGACCCGCGAACGCTAGAGCCCCGCGTTATTATCGAACTTGATAACGGCAAAGAGCTCAATAAAGGGAAAGTCGATCGCGAAAAGCTACTAATTCACGTGTGTAAATCGGCAGGTTTACCTCTGATTGGTGCTTCAATTAAACACAGCTACCAAGTGAGCCGTTTGAAGAGGTTACTGGCAGCCCACATCGATCTAATCGAACCATCCAAAGAAGTGCGATTTTGTAAGAAGTGTGGTAGCCCAATGATCATCAAACTGGCAAGCCAAGGCGATTACAAAGGCCGACGCTTCTTCACTTGTAGCCGCCAGCCAAACTGCACCTATACCGAAAACTACAACGTTGTATTCGATGTTGAAGAATAGTTGGTATCGATAGTAATGCATCCGGTTGGACTCGATTCAATCGCTTAGATACGAATAAGTTATACAAACTAAAAAGCCGAGCATTGATTATGCTCGGCTTTACTAATATTAAGTGGATTGGTTTAGACTAAAACGCGTAACGCATACCGAGCTGTAGCTCATCTTCGTCGTTATCGCCTTCCCCACCTTCGCCCTCGTCTAACATGTTAAACTTATAACTACCAAAGAAGGCCACATCGCCAATATAACGTGCGTATTCTAGACCGATAAAGTTAATGTCGTAATCTGCAATATCGTCAGCTTCAAAGTAGCTGTAGGTCAGGTTGACGGTGTTGACACCAAACGAGTATCCCAAGTAAGCATCGGCAGAATCGTAGTCTGAATCTTTTACGTCTAGACCTGAAATACTACCAAATTGATAGAGTGCGGCGAACCAAACCCCCTGATCGTTGGTGTACTTAACCGCACCAATATAGGCATCAGAAGTTTCTGTCCCAACGCCATAGGTTTCATCACTTGACGCATAACCGACGCCAATATCTAACCCAATCGAAGTGCTGCCGGCGACAACTGCACCGAAGCCGTCACTTTGTGCTGATTTACTATCTGAATTGAAATTGCCATCAATTTGAAAGGTGATGTTGTCGCTTGTCAGTTCATAACGTAAAACATTTTTTGCTCGATCAGCAGTCGACACCGTGTATTCATTGATATAGCCGCTGAAGGTTTCAGCCATATCCGTCCAATCGGTTAAGTAGGTAACGGCATTATTTTGGTGGCCATAATAGACGTTACCGTGATTGGTTTGAACACCCGTATATAAGAATCGAGTGTTAATGCCGATATCATCTGATGCGCCATCTTCAGACTCTGTTAGTTCGAATTCATATTTCCCAAAAAAGGAAACATCGTCCGACGCTTTTTGTGTGCCATCGACACTTAAGCGGACACGTGATCTATCACTATAGGTGCTACTATTACCAGCACTTTTATTCGCATCAGAGAAATTCCCTCGAACTTCTGCGCGGCCGCCGATATTGAATACTGTTTCATCTGTCTCATAAATGGTCGCCGCCGATACGGCAGATGTCGATAGTATGCTCACCACTGCAATGGCGATATGTGATTTTTTCATAATTTATTCCCTATTTTTCACACTTGTATTTATCGTAAACCATAAATTCACGTATAGCATTGAATTTAGATTATTGATTCCTACAGGTTATGAATATAGGCGCGCTTTACCATTATGCAAATTTCATTATGTATTACTGTGCTGTATGTATTCAAAATAGCTATGATGTGTGGGGTTGGGTTTTGAATTGCTTATAGATTGTTGCTCTTGAGGGAGATTAATTGTAGCTGATGTTTTTCGACTATAGAGTGCTATCGTATTTATGTATGTTGGTAATAACCCGGCCACTTTATATGAAAAATCCGAATTTAGTCATTGCGGCCTAGTAATTCGATGACGACGATTACAAAATCGTGGTGATTTTTATGAATGATGTATTTCAGTGAGTTACAAAGCCTCTGCGTGCCTTTCACTTATAATGATCAAAATACTACGGTAACCCAATGGGCAAGCAAAATTTTTGACACTAAATATAGGCATTGATCTATACCTGTATGGTTACTGTAAAGGCCAAGAAAAACGGTATAGACAACAAAAATCCCAAATTGAACACATTAGGTTAGTTAATTGGTTGTCATCAAGGATTAGAATTTTTTCTAACTAAACTTTGTTTTTCAGCGGTTTGACGATAATCTGGGTGTAAAATCGACATGTTGTTATGTCTTTGATTGCAAAGTGAGCAAACGAATCGCAAGATGCCAGTTAATACTTGCACCATCTGTTTATCATGGATATCATCGTTGGCGTTCTAAGGGAATGCGTCCGTAGCTCAGTTGGTTAGAGTACCGCCTTGACATGGCGGGGGTCGGTGATTCGAGTTCACTCGGACGCACCATTCCTTCTTTAGTTTTTATTGCATAACTATTGAGTTTGTCACAATGGTAGTAATAAGAAATTAGAACATCGCCCGCTT
>NZ_JBFRTQ010000042.1:0-11185 GCF_041474195.1 Vibrio sp. 10N.222.52.C3
CATGCTCGGCGCACAAAAAGAGGCCTTGTCGCTATGCGACAAGGCCTCCAAGAAGATGCTAAATGCTTAACTTACAAGCATTACGAACTATTCGCCCTTGCATTATTTGTTACTTTGGCGTTTAGAAGCTATACATCGCCATAAAACCAGCTCCAAACCAGCTTAATTCATCGACATTCTCATTACCCCAGCTACCCGAACCATATTCCAGGTTAAGGTTAAGCATTAGATTCTCTGTGATTTTGTAGTCAACATAAGCATTAATGACGTGATCATCGAAGGCTCTAGGGTAATTCATGTTGACATACACGAGGTTCATTGAAAGCATTTGATCATCGATGATCATGTTCTTCTGAGCATCAACTTTTATGGTTTGTTGACCAGTAGCCGTCGCACCAGGACCAACGCGATTTCCAGCGTACGAACGGTGATCTGTTTTGTCGAATCCACGCTCAGCCCCCCCCGCGAAGGCATAGGCCTTTTCGCCAGACATGCCAGCAAATTTAGAGTCTTGCTGCCAATCTTCATCTGAGTTAGCTGCGTAGCTCACACCAAATTTGTACCCGTTGACTCCGTAGTGGGCCTTGATGCCGGCAATAGAGATGTTCTCAGCTTCGTAGCCAGAACTTTCAATGTCAGCTTTGAGTACCCCTAGAGGGTTCACTATATCGTAGTTAGTGCCGAGCATTAATTTGCCTGGACCAATATCGATATTACCAAGGAACTCAATGTAACCGCGTTGTTTAATGTCCGCTTGTACGCCGTAGCCGGAAATCACTTGAAGATTATCGCCATCGTAGAAAGCACTTAGAGCGGTTACGCCACTTTTCTTTGTGACCTTGCCATTTTCGACATAGCCATAATCGATTGACTCATCATCCGTTCGTTCAGCGCCAGATACAACGTGCGTTGCATTGAAACGAAAGTTATCAGGATTCCAATTGAACGTTGCGCCAGTACTGCGTCCGGGGGTCAGGCGATTATCGTAATCGAAGAGAAGCACACTCTCCCTCTTAGATATGGTGCGGTTACCCACTTGGAGAGACATGTCGTTAGGTAGAAAAAAGGTACCGTAGGCTGTGTAACCACCATAACTTTGTGCTTTGCCATTTTTGATTTTTACATACTTGTCACCAAAGTTGCTGTAACCAACTGGAACCGCGCCGGCAATACCAATGTTTAGCTGAAAGATATCTTTCCATAAGCCAGATTGTAAGTTGACGCGAGCGGAAGCCGCTTGTTCGTGGAAGAGGTCGTCGTATACTTCAGGTGCTTTTGGGTCAAAGAAAACACTAGGCATTTGATAGCTGCCACCGCCTGCACGTAATTGCCCGTTAGCTTTCAAATCATCGAAAAAATCGCTTGCGAATGCGGGGGCGGTTATTGCACCGAGCATTAACGTTGTAATCAAATTGATACGAACAGTTTTACCTTTCATTATGAACTCCTTTGGTATTTATGTCGCCTTCAATCTAAGCATTGCCATGCCAATGTCTATGTTGGCACACCAAAATGGTGATATGCGTTTATTTTTTGTCATTTAATAGTGATTAACTTCACTGTTTAGCCATGTTTAGTGGGGATAATTCGGGGAAAAAGATTATCTTAGGTATACCAAATTAGAAGTGACTATCCAAAATGAAGAAAATACCGTTTAGTTTGATGGGTAAGGTGACTGGTTCAACTTGCAATATTGACTGCACGTACTGCTATTACCTGAATAAGAAAGACACTGACTCTCGCCAAATCACCTTAAGTGATGAAGTGCTTGAAGCGTACATTCGCTCATACATTGACTCTCAAGGGAGAGAGGTCGAGTTTGTCTGGCATGGTGGAGAGCCATTACTGGCGGGTTTGGCTTATTTCGAGAAGATCATCGCTTTACAGAATAAGCACAACGGTGAAGGAAAGCTCATTTATAACTCTCTACAGACCAATGGGGTGTTACTCAATGACAAGTGGTGTGAATTCTTTAGCAACCATAATTTCTTAATTGGTATATCAATTGACGGCCCCGAATCAATCCACGACTTCTACCGCAAGAATAGAACGCAAAAAGGAACGCTCAACAAAGCTCTATCAGGTTTAGCGTTACTCAAAAAGCATCGAGTTGAATTCAATACCTTAACGGTAGTGACCCAGCATAGTGCGGATAAAGGTGTTTTGGTTTATGACTATTTGAAATCCCTCGGTGTTGAGCATATGCAATTCATCCCAGCGGTTGACCGTTTTGATGGGAACAATAGTAAGGTCATTTTTACCGATTCTAATGACATTGCTTACTATGATTGGTCGCTAAAAACGGGCCAGTTAAGTGAGTTCTTGATAGATGTGTTCGGCGCGTGGATCAAGCAGGATGTTGGCAAAGTATACGTTAAGCAGTTCGATAGTTTATTGGCTAGTCACTATGGATTGCCTGCAGAAATTTGCTTTCACCGTGAGAGTTGTGGGAATGCCATGGTCATGGAGAAGAATGGTGACATTTTTAGTTGCGATCACTATGTAGAAGATGATTACCGAATAGGGAACGTGCTTGAGGGTGATTACATCAAAATGTTGTCCTCTGATGCACACAGCGAGTTCTCTGACTTAAAGGGAGATTTATCCCAAGATTGTCGGTCTTGCGACTACCTATCTCTGTGTTATGGCGATTGCCCTCGATATAGATATATACCTCTTGATTCTGGTGAGAAAATGAGCTTTTTCTGCTCAGATCACAAAGCATTTTTCAAATATACAAAACCATATATGGAATATATGGTTGAACAACTACAAAACGGACTTCCACCTTCTGAAATTATGAATATTAATCTATAGGTAAAAAAACATGAATATGAAAGTGTCCCTGACAAGTTTGGCTGTGGGTTTAGCCCTTGCTGTAAATCCGGCTGTCGCTCAAGAGAAGTCGGCGAGCAAAAAGAGTGAAAAGCCTAATGTGATTTTTTTCTATGCAGATGATATGGGTTACGAGATTGGGGCGTTTGGCCATCCAACTATCGAAACTCCCAATATAGATAAGTTGGCGCTAGACGGACAACGTTGGACCAGTTTCTATGTGACATCCCCAGTATCTTCGCCAAGCCGCGGTAGTCTATTAACCGGTCGCCACCAAGTTAGAACTGGTCTATATGGTGAGAAATCAGCGGTCGTTATCGAAGAAGATCCGACGACTCAGATACCGGATAATGAGTTGACATTAGCTAAGTTAATGAAGCAACAAGGTTACGCAACAGCAGCAGTTGGTAAGTGGCATTTAGGGGGCGTAGAAGCTGCCTACCCAACTCGCCATGGTTTCGACTATTGGTACGGTATGCCTCAGTCGAACGATAACTACAAGACCTTTACTCTGTCTATGAAAGAAACGGTAGAAGCTATGAGTCGTGGCGATATGGCTGCGATTAAAGAACGTCAAGAGAAGGTGTTTGAGTCATACCTGGATCCACAACCGCATAACTGGAACATTCCGACGATTAGAAGTGAGAAGGTCAACGGAGAATACGTTGATGAACTAGTAGCGCAGCCAACTGACCAAGACTATCTAACCCATAACTTGACGCTTGAAGGTCAGAAGTTTATTGAGGAAAACAAAGACAATCCGTTTTTCTTATACCTAGCTTATGATAAGCCGCACTTACCACACTTTCATCATCCAGACTTTAAGGGTAAGTCGCCAATGGGGCCTCTAGGTGATGTTATGGCTGAGATGGATGCGAGTGTCGGTAAGATACTTGACACACTTGAGGAAAACGGCCTTCGAGACGACACATTGATTGTGCTTACTTCAGACAATGGCCCTTGGATGGTTTATGAGGTGCTGCAAGGGACGGGAGGTTTCCTTCAGAACGGTAAACAGAGTACTTATGAGGGCGGTGTTCGAGTTCCTGCAATATTCAACTGGCCAGGCAAAATCGAACCGGCGCGTGTGACGGGTATGGGTTCGACGCTCGATATCTTGCCAACCCTAGCAGCTTTAACCAATCAAGAGCTTCCAAAGGATATGGTCTTCGACGGTTATGATCTGTCGCCAACTTTGTTAGAGGGCGAGCCAACAGAACGTGTGGACATGCCTTACTACTGGGCGGGTGAAATGTTCGCTTATCGTTACGGAGACTATAAGATTCACTTTAACCTATTTGACGTGTTGAATCATGGATTTAAGAAGGTGAACTATGACAAGCCTGAGCTCTATAATTTGATGGCAGATCCGGGTGAACGCTTCGATATTGCCGCAGATAACCCTGAGATAGTTGAAGAGCTTACAAAGCGTGCTAAGGCATATGATAAGAACCTTGACCGCGCGGCGCCAATCTTCGATCAGGGTTTCCATGATGCAATGAAAAAAGACGCCAATGAGTGATTGATGTTCGTTAGTGTTGGGTAATAAAAGGTCTCCATTGGAGACCTTTTATTTTTGGTGTTCCAATTTTTCGTTTTGAGGTCTAAGCGATATAGATCACAGAAATGACCTGTAGGGGTCGTTATTTCCTGTTTTGGTTGAGTTTGCTATGACGTGGGTCACAGATAAATTGAGCGTTTATTCATATATTGGTGTTCCAAAATCATTGAATATGCTTGATTGGTATGTAGATGATTAAGGTTTTCTGATTGATGATATACCAAAACGAGAATTATAAACTTATGACTGCATTTCTATATCCTAAAGACACCTCTACACGCCGTGCAATTAATCTGGATGGTATCTGGAAATTTAAAGTGGATACTCATAATGAAGGGAGAGCCCAAGGCTGGCATCTTGGTTTGGTGGATACTATCGAGATGGCGGTACCGGCTAGCTACAATGATATTTTTACTGAAAAAGCAGTTCGCGACCATTGTGGCGATGTATGGTACCAGACTTCGTTCTTTGTGCCGGAAAACTGGGATGGCTCAGACATTCAGGTGCGTTTCGGCTCAGCAACTCATTCTGCAATCGCATACGTCAATGGCGTAGAGATAACTCGCCACCAAGGCGGTTATATGCCATTTACTGGAAACATTAACGATGTTGTTAAGTTCGGTGAAGCAAATACGTTGGTTGTTGTCGTCAATAACGAATTGTCACTTTCTACAATTCCTGCCGGTGGCGTGGCCACTTATGAAGATGGTGTAAGAGAGGTTAAACCTTACTTTGATTTCTTCAACTACTCGGGGCTTCATCGTTCGGTAAAACTACTTTCACTACCGAAAGAGCGTGTCACCGACATTACAACGATTACTGATTTTGAAGGCACAACTGGCTACATCGATTATGAGATTAATGCCTCATTGAGTAATGGCTCGACAGTGCTAGTTACTGTGACTGATGAAGAAGGCGCTCTGGTAGGTACTTCAGAGGGTGCGATGGGTCGCGTAAGCATTGAAAACGTCACGCTTTGGAAGCCAGGTAAGGGGTATCTATACACTTTACAAGTAACCATCAAAAATGAAGGCGTTCTGATTGACCAGTATCCGCTAGAAGTGGGTGTTCGAACGGTGAAGGTAGAAGGTACCAAGTTTCTTATTAATGGCGAACCTTTCTACTTTAAAGGTTTTGGTAAGCATGAGGATTCGGCGATTCATGGTCGCGGATATGATGCAGCACTGAACTTGCGAGATATGGAACTGCTGGATTGGATTAATGCCAATTCAATTCGAACCTCTCACTACCCGTATGCAGAAGAGTTTATGCAGTTAGCTGACCGTCGTGGTTTGGTTGTGATCAATGAGACGGCGGCAGTGGGTCAGTTCGATATGATGCGTTCATCAGGGGCGTTTGGCATTGCCGCTGCGGGTCAGGGTGCTGGTGGAAATGAAGCGGTCCCATTTTTTGAAGAGCCAGAAGTGGCGGGTGCAGGTAAAGAGGCGCACAAGCATGCTATCGAGGAGTTGATGGCTCGTGATAAGAATTACGCGTGTGTAGTTATGTGGTCTTTATCTAATGAGCCAGATACCTCTCAAGAAGCATCAGACGCATACTTCAAGGATATTTTTGAGTTTGCGCGACAAAATGATCCACAAAATCGCCCGATGACATTCATTAACTTCATGATGTCCCCGTACGGAAAGTGTAGGGTGCATCAGTATGCCGATGTTGTCTGCCTGAACCGCTACTATGGCTGGTATGTAATGGGTGGTTTAGAAATGCGAGACGCAGGTAAAGCGTTTGCGAAAGAGTTGGCCGGTTGGGCAACTGAAGGTAAGCCGATCGTTATTACTGAGTACGGTGCTGATACTATGGCGGGTGTGCACAAACTGCCGTCGGTTCAGTGGTCAGAAGAGTATCAAGTTGAATACTTGGAGCAACAGCATCAAGCATTTGATAGCTGCGATGCGTTGGTTGGTGAGCAGATGTGGAACTTTGCCGATTTCCAAACGTGGGAAGGCATTATCCGTGTGGATGGTAATAAAAAAGGTGCCTTTACAAGAGATCGTCAACCTAAGATGTCGGCTCACAGTCTAAAGACTCGATGGGCTGGTATTCCAGACTTTAATCACAAGTAATTAATAGATGGCTGGCACTAACGCCGGCCATTTTTTTATTCCGACATGACTAATCACGGCGAATAGAGATCGTGAATGTCCTTTTCTAGCGTGAGACTATTAGGTTAAATATGAAAACACTTACGATGAGCAATAGATTGGGTTATGCCATGGGTGATGTAGCGAACTCACTCTCTTTTGGCATGGCCTCCATGTTTCTACTCGCCTATTACACCGATGTATTGGGTATATCGGCCGCTGCCGCGGGAACATTGTTCCTAGTGGCCCGTTTGTGGGATGCTATAAATGATCCCATTATGGGGACGCTCTGTGACAGGCTGTTTAGTACATCAAAGGGGGAGAAGTTCAGGCCTTTTCTTCTTAAGGGGAGCTGGCCTGTAATTGTGGCGGCTATTCTAGTTTTTTGGGTGCCAGAGGGTTTGAGTGATACACAAAAATTGGTATGGGCGTATGTCACTTACATTGTGTATGGCATGGCTTATACGTTTATCAATATACCTTATGGTTCCCTTGCAACAGTTATGACCAAAGATCCCGAAGAGCGAGCGTCATTGTCGGGTGCTCGCGCGATGGGGGGCACGATTGGGATGGTAAGTTGCAACATCATCGTACCGATGATGCTATCTGTTTACTCTGATGATCTGGCTAAGGCGTATTTATATAGTATCTCTGGTTTAGGCGTAGTTGCTTTTATTGGTTACCTTATTTCTTATCGAACAACAGCTGAGCACATAAAGCATGAACCAAGTCCTGAAACGGCGAAAGTAAGCTTTAAAGACACAATAAAAACGCTGGCTAAAAATAAACCTTTTATTTGTGTAAGTCTTGTTTCGACGTTGATGTTGACAGCGATGTTCTGTCAGGGAAGCATGCTGTATTACTACCTATCGGTTAATTTAGATAATACTCTTTGGATTATTAGCTTCTCGGCCATTATGCAGGTGGCGGCGACGATTATGATTGCTCCAAGCGCAGGTAAATTGTGCGGCCGCTTTGGGACTAAGAAGTTAATGCTAATAGGCTTTGGTGGTACTTCAATTATAGCTACTTTAGCATTCTTCCTTCCAACGGGTGTATATGGAACGCTTTTCTTTTACGTGTTGGGCACGCCATGCTTGATGTTGCCGAATATACTTATCTGGGCAAACGTGGCCGACTGTATAGATCATAACTATGAGCTCTCCGGCCAGCGTCAAGAGGGTATTATCTACTCAAGCTATTCATTTATGAGGAAACTAGGGCAAGCGCTTGCGGGTTTTATCGCAGGTGTTGGCTTAAGTCTCGTTGGCTATGAGGCGTCTTTAGAAGTGCAAGCAGACGGCACGATGCTTGGGATCAAGATGTTCTTATTTTTACTTCCAGCCGTTGCAATGGGGGTAAGTTTCTTCATCTACCGTTTGATGTGGACTCTGGGTTCACCTTGTGCAGAACCAGGATCGAATGTGCAAGTGACGGAGTAGCCTTTAAAAATATACTAGGGGTGAAGACGTTGAAAAGGAGAACCTAGAGTTCTCCTTTTTTTGGTTTTCCAGCGAAACTGGCAAACCCCTTAGGTTGAAAGAAGCCTAAATCACCCTGATTGAGGGGAAGATAGTCCGAATCGCAAGGGCGTTGTTGGCCAACGTGATAGGCCAATTCTTTTATCTTTATATGATAGAAGACATTTTTAGCCGTAAGGTTGTGGGTTGGGAAGTGTATGAAAGCGAAGCTACTGCGAAAGCAAGTGCCTCACGATGAGTCAATACACAGTACCCTACTTAGAACATTGTTTGCGCATGATCCAAATGTAAAGCCTATTGGAGTGATAGGTAATTCAGGCCGCACGGCTAGCGCATTTTAATCCCTGACTCCAGAAGGGCTGAGCGATAATCATCATCTAGCCCTGCCATTTTCTTTTTCCTTGCCATACTAGCTGACTTAGTCGTGTCTTGTTTGAACAGTGCCATGGCGATTTTACGCATCACATTAAATACAAGTGGACCTTGTTGCTTTCGGATCCGCGATTCGTCCTCTCTAAAGGTCATATCTAGCATCCAATGCATGCTTTCAACTTGCCAATGGCTGCGCACCGCATTGAGTGCTTGCTCTGCATTTAGGTTTAATGAGCTTATATACCAGCGAGTTTCTGCTGTCTCTGTTCCTGCCGACTTATCATAAACATGTGCGGTTACTTTGATAATACTATTTAAGCCAGACCACCGAAACTTCTTATCTAACCAGCTATTATCAATCAATAATTGTTGGCAATCTCTCCTCTCGATTCGGCCATGTCCAGAGCCTACTTCAATATGCCTATCACTATTTTTATCGCTTAACCCTTCTCGTTCACACTTGTGCCACCACGCCTCTAACTCTCCTTGCATTCCGGAGTGATTGCCTTTGAGGGCAAGGATTTAATCTGCTTTTTGCTTAATGATTTGTTTTGCAATTTCTTTCTGACAGCCCATAGCATCAAGCGTGACAATGCTATTTTCAATATCTAGCATTGCCAGTAATTCCGGTATGGCCGTAATTTCATTCGTTTTACTATCAACAGCAGTTTGTCCAAGCACTAATTGGTGCTGGCAACTCCAAGCGCTAACGGTATGAAGAGCCGTTTTCCTATCTTTCGTGGTAAAAGAGCGTCGTGCAGTCTTGCCATTTATAGCGATGATATCTGCTCCAGTGACTTTAACCAGTGATGATATCCAAGATTGGAATGCATTTTCTATTTCATCGGGTTTTAAGCGACAGATGACTCGAGCGATCGTGTCATGTCGAGGTATGCCAGCGCTGAAGTCGCCATACTTTTTTAACCAATCAAGCTTTAGATGCCCAAAGTCTTCAATATCTTCCCAGCCTTCAGCCCCAGAAAGCACGGCACTAATAGCCAGAAGAAGAATGTCAAGAAGTTGGTGTTTTTTGCGTCGTTCGATACGAGGGTCAGTGATGGCATTGAAGTGATTCTAAAAAGTAGCGCTCATAGTTAATACATGCCCTGATCTGATCGCTACTTTCCTCAATAGTTCAATTTATAATGATCTTGCCGTGCTCTTTATGGACTCTCGTAGGGGGAAGTTTGATTATTTTGGGTGTTTTTATTAATGCTATTGGTTCGAAGACAATTGAGTTCAATAAATGAGTTAGATCTTTCAATGTGGTGGCATAGTGAATTTAGCCACTCAATTAGAAGTTTTGCAATGTCTGAAGTAATCCTTTAAATGCTAATTATGCAAAATCAATGACTTACAACTATCCAAATCCTTCATTAGATGGATTTGGACAGTTGTATGATCACCAAGGGATTCTGTCGTATCGTAATTCGAGTGATCAGATTTTGTGGCTGTGGTTGACTCATAATTAAGTATCTAGAGAGAAGGCGTCTTATTACTCGCTCTAAAAGTTTCAAACTTTATTGTCACAATTCTGTTGTTCAGAAGGTGGCTACGTTAATATAGTTTCAAACTCTATTTTCACTTTTTCTATCTAGCGCTACGTAGTGTTAACCCCTACACGGGAGAAAAGTTTCGATCTTTAATGTCCGTCGACATATGCCCCTGATCACAACCTAGACGAGGATTCGTGGTTTAAAATCGATAACTTTAGTCAGCAGCCATACTGTCTTGATATTCTTATAGCCGATTTTGATTCAAAAGATTATGACGATCTTCCAAAAGCTAAGTTCAAAGACATTGCTCAGCTTTATGCGGTTCAAGGCGATAATTTTTATTGTTCAAAAAATAACGCCTTCCCTTTTTGTCACCAAAAAGATGATTGCATTCGGCGAAGCTGCGGAGCTTGAAAGTACTGAAAAGCGTTTGGTAGTTAATCAAGTGGCTGATGCTGTCTACTACAAAGCGCAGGATAAGTTAATATTTAAGAGCCTAGCGACAATATCTAGTATTTTTAAAGGTATTGATGAGCTCTACAAAGAAGCCACAAAAGAAGAGGTTGAAAAATTTTTAGAAGAGGACTTTATCGAACTTTCTGATGGCTATGATACGTCTAAAGTATCGAAGCCTAATCGTAAACGTATCGCATTGGCAATGGATACACTGGCGGCATTACCAGTGGAAGAACGAGATCAAATGTACTCGTATATTCATAGTTACTGTGAGCAAAAGCTAACGTTCGATAAAGAAAACAGTAAGTTTGAAATCAACTCAGACGATGAGCTGAAATATTTGCTCTACGGTATTGAACAGCGTTTTTACACTACACCGTTAGGGCGTGAAAAACGCTTGGCTAATTCAGTCCAACCAATGTAATACACTAGTTGAATAGTTATGCGTTGTTATTTGATGTTATCGGGTTCTTAGCAAAGCTCATGACATCTCCCGAATGTGGTTCAAAAACGTGGGTATAACCATTGTTGAATTGCTAATTTGGTTTTTACATCAGTGCGCTTTATTGAGAACTTACAGCGCTGCAAGTTAAATTTGAAGGATAAAATGCAGAATTGATAAATTGTATTTTGACAACTTTTGTACTGTGTTAGGAATACAGCGGAAGTGACTCTAGGCGGTGTGGACACCAATCATCTATCTTCAAAAACCATGGAATGTAAGACGGTTTCTGGCCTCTACTTCATCGGTGAAGTAATGGACGTAACAGGTTGGTTAGGAGGATATAACTTCCAATGGTGCTGGAGCTCTGGCTTTGCAGCAGGCCAGTGGGTTTAAGCTTTTAGCTTACTCACTAGATTTTAAATTATATAAAAATGGCG
>NZ_JBFRTQ010000043.1:0-29002 GCF_041474195.1 Vibrio sp. 10N.222.52.C3
ATGCTCGGCGCACAATGACAAAGGCTGTGCACTGCACAGCCTTTTTGATTTTGTGTTAGTCGAGTCGCTTACTCTCTTTTCCATGGCAGACGAAATGCCACCACACCAAACAGAATCAAGATTGGGAAACGTAACGTTTCAACAATAAATGAAGCAATACCGCTGAAAGAGACAAAGCTTCCAGCCCAGCTAATCAGCAGATTTCCCGCTAACAACATCGCCATCACTCCAAGAACGATCTTGAATGAGAACTGACCAACCAAAGGTTTCGAGTCTGTTAACGTCACTAGGCATGCAATCGTCATCAAAATCGCCACCCAGAATGAGAATGTTGGCAGTGGCCATATCACCGTCAGAACAATCGACAGTAAGCACAATGCCCACCAAACACCTTTAGAACTCAATAAGGCGCTAATATCAACATCCGGTTTCGCGTCTAATCTCACGATATGCCACGTCGTTAAAGCGCCTAATACGCCACCCATTAATACATCACTAAAAAACGCACTACCTGAATAAGACTTAAATAGCATGATCCACAGCAGGCCAGCGAGCACTACCAGAATGGCTTTTTGCTCCAAGAGGCGCTTTAGTTTCCAAAAGACTAACAAGGTTAAACTGACCCACAAGGCAGCCAACAGACTTGGAAAACTATACCCACTGCTCATCACCAGTTTCAATGTTGGCATGTAAGCGTGTGGACGTGGAAAACCAAAACCTTGGTGCGCGATTAAAGTAAGTAGTGTCACCGAGATCAAAGTGAAGCAAAACTTCAACGCGAAGTTACGGCCAAAGTACCAAGCAATTAACGGCAATATCACAATGAAGACCCATGGCTTGGCCAACAAGTCAGTCAAAAGCACAGTATTCGCAAATACGCTTGGCATCTTATCGAACGTGTTTCGAAGTGACACAATCCAATTTAATTCAACTTGATGGACTTTGGGTGCCGCGCCCACCAGCTCAGTCACATACGTCACCGGTTGATCTGTCGCAGATAAAAACAGCTCGTTAATCTCAGACCACTGTTCTGGGTAGCGGTATTGGTGATCTTGCAATTCAGTGGGAGGAAGTAACATCGCTCGGCTGACTTCCACGCCGTAATGAGGAGCAAACCAAATCGGCAGCTCAAAGCCTCCTAACTCATTTCGAGCTTTGTAGCTGATCACTTCCGAGTCAGAAATACAATCAAACACGACGGCACTGTCGGTATAACCCAGTACATCACCGACCGTTACTGACAAACCCGCCTCTTCCCACGTTTCACGTTGCACCGCGACTGCTGGCGGCTCACCAGAAACCACAGTGCCTCCCGGCAGAGACAATTGACCGGTGATCAACTCATCAACCAACACGATTTGGTTATCAGCCCGTACTACACACAAGGCGCCCGCGATATGATCGGGCAAAGTGTTATTTGCCCAAGCGGAAGTAGTACTCAAAAGAGACAGTATGAAAACTAATAGATATCGAATAACCAACGAGTTTACCTAAAGAATAATAGAAGAAATTTAAGACTGCTGTTGCAGTTGAACTATTGTAATCAAAGCCACACAAAATCGCTGTCTACGTTTTGTGCAAAGCCTTCCTCATCCATTGAATGTGAGGTGTGAACCCCATTTTTTGATAGAAGTCCTTGGCAGGTGAATTAAAGTCCCAAACTTCTACAAAGACTTGTTCAACCCCATAATCATCAAAAGTACTTTCAACTTTGTTAAACAACTTTTCAGCAATCGATTCTTTTCGATAATCAGGCAAGACAAACAGTTCATCGACACTTCCCATCGGCACTGGTTTGCTGACCGTTGAGATAAGCTCACAAAAATGCCCAGAGATAAAGCCAACAATGAGCTCACCTTTTAATGCCACATAAACCAAACATTCAGGGTCATCCAAGTATCGTGCAATGCTTTTTTCCTGCTCAATCTCTTCTGCCGTTTTAAAGTGCTCTGGGCTAGCAAGGTGGTGGTGATGGTGGAGATCGAACATTAACTCGTTAAGTTGTTCCAAATCCGCGTGCTTTGCGGCCCTTAAGGTGACATTCATGACTATTGCGCTTCTCAAACCAAATTAATATCTAAACTGAGTCTAGTTTACTTGGCGTGAGTATCTATACAAGTTATTGAATTAATTCATTGTTTGAAGTGTGTATTTTAGATACAAAAACGGCCACATTACGTGGCCATTCTGTTTGAATGATTTTGAATTAAACGAATATCGAAGCTATGGTTTTTGCTGTGGCTTTTGCTGTAGCTTCAGCTTTATGCACCGTTATCTTCTTTCTCTTCTTTGAGATCAGCAAGCTGTTGTTCCAGTTCAATAAGCTTAATTTCCGCCTCTACTTCCGCAACTCGCTTTTCTGCATCAGTGCGATTGTCTTGCGCTAGACCATCAGCAGTAACTTGGGTTCGTTGTGCGTTTCTTGCATCGTCCGTATCTTTCATTGAACCCGCAACACCACCGGTCACACCACCTAATGCAGCGCCCTTAACGGCTAAACTCGCATCTCCAGTTAGAGCGCCGGCTGTTGCTCCTAATAAAGCACCACCTACCGCACCACGATTACGTGCGGCATTCTCATTTTCGTTATCCATTGCTGGTGATGCGCAACCAGAAAGAGTCACAATCAGTGTCGCTAAAAGAAAAGGTTTAGTGAATTTCATAGGAGTCTCGCTTAGTTCTTCGTTTTGAGTAGAACCATCTTAAGCAGAGCCGTTAATGAGATAAATAAAGCCACGTTTAGACGATACATCATGTTCAGCTATGTATTATTCAGCCATCGCATAACTGATTAATGATATATAGCTTTGAGCTCGCTTTATCCTCACCAACAAAAAAGGCGACCAATAAGGTCGCCTCAATCGCGCTTTCTCTATAATTCTTGCCTTTCACATATCTCTTAGCCTTTAGACCAAAAGTTTTGCATGTTTGCTACGCTAGGTGGTGGCCTAACACCACAATCTCGATAATGATTTTTATCGCCGATCCCCAGTATCTTGCCATTTTCGTCATCAATCATAGCCGCAACTTTAACACCGTCTCCCACATGGCGAGTTAACACGACAATTTCACCAGCTCTTTCAGACCTTACTGCGCCTAAGATTTGATATTCGTAGCGGCCTTTCCTTGAATTAACGATCATCTTCGAGTTAATAGGGTCGGCTTCATATCCCACACCAATATCAAAAACCGCTTGATAGAGATCGACGCCAGTCTTTGATACACATTTAAATACCTTGGGATAACTCAAAGGTTCTAACAACGCTCTACTCGCTTCATCCTTTGAAATACTGGCACTAGCAGCACCACTGACCAATAAAGCAATCAACAAAAAGTAAGCTCGCATAAAAAGACCTCAATATGTGGGATTCATAATGAGGTCATAGTAAACGCAATGGATAAGCGGATGAATAAAGTAGAGTTTAGGTAAACCATCACGCCGGATTATGTATAAATCAACAAGCCGAAGGTGAGATTACCTAAACTGCGACGTCTATTTGCCGAGCTTTTCAGCAATTTCAGTTAAGCTGGTAGGGTCGTCAATAGTTGAAGGCACCACATATTGTTCACCTTCTGCGATCTGCCGGATCGTTCTACGTAAGATCTTACCTGAGCGTGTCTTAGGTAACCTCTCAACAACCAAGGCTTGCTTAAAACAAGCTACCGCGCCGATCTCATTACGAACCTTGCCAACCAATTCCCTTTGCAACTCAATGCCATCGACTTTTACGCCATCTTTTAACACAACTAGACCTAAAGGAAGTTGTCCTTTCAAGTCATCGTGAATCCCGACTACCGCACATTCTGCAATGGCTGGGTGACCACCCACGATCTCTTCCATTTCTCCAGTCGACAGACGGTGTCCCGCTACGTTTATCACATCGTCGATACGGCCCATAATAAATAGATACCCATCTTCATCGAGATAGCCACCGTCCCCAGAAACATAATAGCCTGGGAATTGGCTCAGATAGCCAGATTCAAATCGATCATGATTACGCCAAACCGTTGGCAGACAACCGGGTGGTAGTGGACGTTTGAGTGCAACAAAGCCTTGCTGATTAGGCTGTGCCGTTTCACCCAATTCATTAAGAATCTCGACTTGGTAACCGGGCACAGGCTTAGTTGAAGAACCTGCTTTCACTGGCAAAGATTCCAGCCCTGTCGGATTGGCAGAAATAGCCCAACCCGTTTCGGTTTGCCACCAGTGGTCAATAACCGGTTTATTGGTATGAGACTCAACCCAATCCAATGTTGGCGGGTCCAAACGCTCTCCCGCCATAAAAATCGACTTGAGCGATGATAAGTCATACTTGGTGAGTAACTCGCCTTCAGGATCTTCTTTCTTGATAGCTCTAAATGCCGTTGGCGCAGAAAATAACACATCGACGTTGTACTCTTCACACACACGCCAGAATGCCCCCGGATCTGGCGTTCTAACTGGCTTTCCTTCAAACAAGATGGTTGTGCAACCATGAATCAATGGCGCATACACAATATATGAATGCCCCACTACCCAGCCGACATCAGAAGCCGCCCAAAACACACCATCTTGCGGCATATCGTAGATAGTGCTCATCGAGTATTTCATCGCGACCGCATGACCACCATTATCGCGCACCACGCCTTTTGGCTTACCCGTCGTCCCTGATGTATACAAGATATATAGTGGGTCAGTCGCTAGAACAGGCACACATACGTGAGGCAAAGCATCCTCAACAGCTTGCTGCCAAAGTACATCACGTTCGTTGTTCAATTCGGCTAGAGACTGCTCTCTTTGGAATACCACCACTTTCTCAGGCTTCCATCGGCTGTCCATGATCGCGCGATCGACCATCGGCTTATATGGCAGGACTTTATTTATCTCGACACCGCAGGATGCAGTAATCAACACCTTGGGCTCGGCATCTTCAATTCGAACGGCAAGCTCATGAGGGGCAAAACCACCAAACACCACCGAATGCACCGCACCTAGTCGTGCACAGGCCAACATTGCCATCGCCGCTTCAGGAATCATTGGCATGTAGATCACCACACGATCACCTTTGGTAACGCCTTGCGTGGCTAACATACCAGCGACTTTAGCCACTTGGTTACGCAATTGATTGTAAGTGTACGAGGATTGAGTTCCTGTAACTGGAGAGTCGTAAATCAGTGCGGTATTGTCACCTCGCCCATTTTCACAATGATAATCCAGCGCGAGCCAGCAGGTGTTCATCACCCCATCAGGAAACCAACGCTCAATTCCGTTATCGTCAGTTTGTAATATCGTTTTTGGTGGTTCAAACCAATCTATCGCTTGTGATTGTGTTTCCCAAAACGAATTTGGGTCTTCCCTCGCCCATTGATACTCGGTGATGTAATCTGTTTTTCTAGTCATTCGATTCGTAGCAGACATAGTGCCTCCTCCATGATTTATCCATTAGTCCAAGCGACTAGCTTTTAACAGTTTCACTTGGGTGCACTCTTTTCTCAGCGTTGTATTCGTGAACATTTAACCGTTCACGACAATCGCTTTACTTGGGAAAAGGCACACGAATGGCACCTTCCATGATCACTCGGGCACTACGACTCATAATCGCCCTCTCTATTTTCCACCCACTTTCGGCCTGCAGCGCTTTCGCACCCACTTTTAAGGTTCCTGATGGATGACCAAAAGTCACAAAATCTCGGGAACCCTCACCGACTGCCAAGTTAACTAACGTACCCGGAACACTGGCCGCTGAAGCAATGGCGACCGCAGCCGTACCCATCATAGCGTGATGAAGTTGCCCCATAGACAAAGCACGCACCAGAAGGTCAGTATCTTCGACAGCAACCGATTTACCACTGGAAGCTTGGTACGCTTGAGGCTTAGCAACAAACGCGACTTTAGGTGTATGTTGACGTGATTCAGCTTGTTCTAAAGAATCAATAAGACCCATTGCTACTGCACCATGCGCTCGTATGGATTCAAACAGAGCCAAGGCTTTGGTATCACTATTGATATCTGATTGAAGTTCAGTGCCTTGGTAGCCAACCGATTCAGCATCAACAAAAATGGTGGGTATCCCAGCATTAATGTATGTCGCTTTGATGCAACCCAGATCGGGAACATCTAAAAAATCGACAACATTCCCTGTTGGGAACATAGAGCCACTCGCATCGGCGGGGTCTAGGAAATCAACTTGGATCTCAGCGGCGGGGAAAGTCACACCGTCGAGTTCAAAATCACCTAACTCTTGAACTTCGCCACCAGCGATAGGTACATGAACAATAATGGTTTTCTCTATGTTCACTTGCCATACTCGCACCTCGACCACACCGTTTTCTGGAATACGATTCGAGTCGACTAGGCCACTATGAATAGCAAATGGGCCCACTGCAGCAGACAGATTGCCGCAGTTACCACTCCAGTCCACAAACGGCTTATCAATGGCAACTTGGCCGAATAGGTAGTCAACATCGTGATCGGCTTTACTACTTTTCGAAACAATCACGGTTTTACTGGTACTGGATGTTGCACCACCCATACCATCGGTTTGTTTGCCATAAGGATCTGGACTACCAATCACGCGCAGAAGTAATGCGTCTCGAGCTTCTCCGGCAACTTGCGCAGCTTCAGGTAAGTCACTTAAGTTGAAAAAAACGCCTTTGCTTGTTCCGCCCCGCATGTAGGTAGCAGGTACTTTTATCTGTTTGATGTTCATAACTAGCTCCTACTGTGAAAGAAAGTCTTTGGCAAAACGCTGCAACACACCACCAGCGCTATACACATTCACTTCATCTGCGGTATCTAATCGACAGGTTACTGGCACATCAAGCTTTTCACCGCTTTTACGAGTGATCACTAAAGCCAAGTCTGAACCTGCTTCAATGTCGCCGTACACGTCGTAAAGCTCGGTACCGTCCAATTCTAAGGTATTGCGATTGGTCCCCGCTTTGAATTGCAGAGGCAACACGCCCATGCCAACCAAGTTGGTTCTGTGAATTCGTTCAAACCCTTCAGCAACAATCACTTCAACACCCGCTAGACGCACACCTTTGGCTGCCCAGTCACGTGATGAACCTTGTCCATAATCGGCACCCGCCACGACAATCAAAGGTTGTTTACGATTCATGTAGGTTTCAATCGCTTCCCACATTCGCGTAACTTGACCTTCAGGTTCAACTCTTGCCAATGAACCTTGCACGACTTCTCCAACGTCCTTCACCATTTCGTTATACAGCTTAGGGTTGGCGAATGTTGCTCGTTGCGCGGTTAAGTGATCACCTCGATGGGTCGCATAAGAGTTAAAGTCCTCTTCCGGCACTTCCATTTTGGTGAGGTATTCCCCCGCCGCGCTCGAAGCGAGAATCGCATTTGAAGGGGATAAGTGATCTGTGGTGATGTTGTCCCCCAGAATCGCTAAAGGTCTCATCCCTGAAAGGCTTCGTTCCCCCGCAAGAGCCCCTTCCCAATAAGGTGGTCTTCGGATATAGGTACTTTGAGGTCGCCAGTCATAAAGCGGTTCAGTCGTCACCTGCTCCTCGTCTGGCTGGAACATTTTTACGTAGATTTGTTGGAATTGCTGAGGCTTAACATGCTCACCGACAACAGCATCGATCTCTGCATCACTCGGCCATAAATCGCTTAAGTAGATTGGCTTACCATAGTTGTCAGTGCCTAAGCTGTCTTTCTCGATATCAAAGCGAATCGTACCCGCCAAGGCATAAGCAACCACTAATGGCGGTGAGGCTAAAAACGCTTGTTTTGCATAGGGATGGATTCGACCATCGAAATTTCGATTCCCTGACAACACAGCGGTTGAGTACAGGTCGCGGTCGATGATCTCTTGTTGGATTGTAGGATCCAATGCCCCACTCATTCCATTACAGGTTGTGCACGCATAACCGACGATACCGAAGCCTAGTTTTTCCAGTTCAGGCAACAAACCGGCGGACTCAAGATAAAGCTTGGCAACTTTTGAGCCTGGCGCGAATGACGTTTTTACCCATGGCTTACGAACTAATCCAAGCTGATTGGCCTTCTTCGCAACCAATGCTGCGGCGACGACATTTCTTGGGTTACTGGTATTGGTACAAGAAGTAATCGCCGCAATGATCACGGCACCATCTGGCATTTGTTCATCAGAATATTGTTCAGCGTGTTGCTCTTTCCAAGAAGCTTGGCTGATGCCTTGTTTGGCAAGCTCACTGGTTGGTAAACGACGATGTGGATTGGATGGCCCTGCAAGGTTGCGCTCAACTTTAGACAAATCAAACTCAAGCACACGTTCGTATTGAGCGGAATCTAAATCATCGGCCCATAAGCCAGTTTGCTTAGCGTATAGCTCAACTAACTCAACCTGTTCAGGCTCGCGTCCTGTCAGCTTTAGGTATTGTATGGTCTGTTCATCGATATAGAACATACCTGCTGTCGCGCCGTATTCTGGTGTCATATTCGATATAGTGGCGCGGTCGCCAATAGTCAGTGCACGAGCCCCTTCACCAAAGAACTCTAGATAACTGGAAACCACTCTCTGATTGCGAAGAAACTCTGTAATCGCAAGCACAATATCCGTTGCGGTTATCCCTTCTTGTCGTTGACCCGTCAGTTTAACGCCTACAATATCAGGCAATCGCATCATAGACGGACGACCGAGCATCACTGTCTCAGCTTCCAAGCCGCCCACACCGATCGCAATAACGCCCAGCGCATCTACGTGCGGTGTATGGCTGTCTGTGCCGACACAAGTATCCGGAAACGCGATGCCTTCTTTAGATTGAATGACTGGAGACATTTTTTCCAAGTTAATCTGGTGCATGATCCCGTTACCTGCGGGAATCACACTCACGTTTTTAAACGCGGTTTTACACCATTCGATAAAGTGAAAACGGTCTTCGTTTCTTCGCTCTTCAATCGCTCGGTTTTTATCAAAGGCTTCGCTATCAAAACCTGCATGTTCCACGGCTAAAGAGTGATCAACAATCAGTTGAGTTTCGACCACTGGATTAACCTTGGCAGGGTCTCCACCTTGGTCAGCAATCGCATCTCGTAAGCCAGCTAAATCTACTAAAGCGGTTTGACCCAAAATGTCATGACACACGACACGTGCTGGATACCAAGGAAAATCTAAGTCGCTCTTACGCTCGATGATCTGTTTTAAGCTATCTTCAAGTGCAGCTGGATCACAACGTCTTACCAATTGTTCCGCCAGCACTCTCGACGTATAAGGCAAGGTTTTATAGCTGCTCGGAGATATCGCATCTACCGCTTCACGAGCGTCGAAATATTCTAAATGGGTACCGGGTAAAGGCTTACGGTACTGCTTTGGTTCAAATTTCACATCAGACATACATCCACCATTATCTGTTAAATTCTATTCGTTGGTTCTCGAGGTCTTATCACATGAAGATAAAAGTCACCTCGAGATATAAGTCGGCTCGATATAGAGAACTAACGTAAATGGATTGGCAGCCAGTCTTGATGCTCTGGCCCGGTGTAGTCTGCACTTGGGCGAATGATGCGATTATTTTCTCTTTGCTCGAACACGTGTGCTGTCCAGCCTGTAAGGCGACTCATCACAAAGATTGGCGTGAACAGTTTGGTTGGGATGTCCATGAAGTGATAGGCAGAGGCATGGAAGAAATCCGCATTACAGAACAAGCCTTTCTCACGCTTCATGACTGCTTCAACACGCTCTGAAACGGCGTAAAGCTGTTCATCTCCCACCTCTTGAGCAAGCTCTTTTGACCAACGCTTGATTAAGGCATTTCGAGGATCGCTTTCACGATAAATAGCATGACCGAAGCCCATTATTTTGTCTTTGTTAGCAAGCATCTGCATGATGTTGGTTTCGGCTTCATCGGCGGTTTGCCAATCTTGGATCATTTCCATTGCCGCTTCATTCGCACCACCGTGCAGTGGGCCTCTTAGTGTGCCAATCGCAGCCGTTACACAAGAATGAATATCCGACAGTGTTGACGCACAAACACGAGCGGCAAAGGTAGAGGCATTAAACTCATGTTCCGCGTAAAGGGTTAGCGAGCAGTGCATCACCTTCTTATGAAGTTCACTAGGCGTTTTGTCAGTCAACATCTTCAAGAAATAGCCACCCAAACATGCTTCGCTTTGATCTTCCGTATCAATGCGCACGCCATCATGGCTAAAGCGATACCAGTAACAAATAATCGCAGGGAAAAGCGCGAGCATTCGTTCAGTCGCAGGCAATTGTTCTGAAAAATCAGATTCTTGCTCTAGATTACCTAGCATCGAACAACCCGTTCTCATCACATCCATTGGGTGAGCGTCTGCAGGAATAAGCTCCAACAATGCTTTCAAAGGTTGAGGTAAACCACGTAAACCAACCAACAATGTTTTGTAATCGTCTAGCTCTTTTTCATTGGGCAAATGGCCTCTTAATAGCAGATGTGCCACTTCTTCAAACTGAGCAAGATTAGCAAGGTCGGTTATGTCATAGCCACGGTAGGTCAAACCCGTTCCTGACTGGCCTACCGTACATAGCGCCGTGGTTCCCGCACTCTGGCCACGCAGACCAGCACCACCGATGGCAGGTGCGCTGGCTGAGTTGCTTGCTGTTTTTTCGCTTTGTTGTAGATTTTCTGTTGAAGCCTTATCGACAGCTGCTTTATCACTCAAAGATACAGACATGGTGAACTCCTTTTCTGTGTTAGTCGCCTGCACTCTTTGGTGCTGCCTGTTTATGTATCCGATGATCTTTATCATCGGTACTGGATATGGCGACTAACCATTTCACGTTATTGGATTAAGTTGATTTTTGATTAATTGAAACCGGTTTACCCTTCGCTTGAAAACAACTGATCAAGCTTGTTCTCGTAGTCGTGGTAATTCAGGTGTTCGTAAAGCTCTTTACGGGTTTGCATTGAATCCAACAAAGCTTCTTGATTACCTTCAACTAACAAGTGTTTGTAAACATTCTCCGCCGCTTTGTTCATCGCACGGAACGCACTCAATGGATAAAGCACCATGTCGACACTTGATTGGGCTAACTCGTTACAGCTGTAGAGTGGTGTTTGGCCAAATTCAGTGATGTTCGCAAGAATAGGCACGTGCTTGCCCGTTGCTGATTTCAGCGCTGCCGAGAACTTCACGTATTGATCGAGTTGATTCATCGCCTCAGGGAAGATCATGTCTGCGCCCGCTTCAACACAAGCTATCGCTCGCTCAATTGCGCTATCAATGCCTTCAACCGCCAATGCATCCGTACGTGCCATAATCACAAAGCTTTCATCGGTTCTAGCATCGGTTGCCGCTTTGACTCTATCGACCATCTCTTGCTGACTTACAATCGCTTTATTTGGTCGATGACCACAGCGTTTCTGGGCCACTTGGTCTTCCATATGGATTGCTGCTGCGCCTGCCTTCTCCATAGCGCGAATCGTACGTGCAATATTGAATGCGCCACCAAATCCCGTATCGATATCCACCAGCAATGGCAGATCACACGCGTTGGTAATACGTTCAACATCTACCAACACATCGTTCAATGTGGTGATACCTAAATCAGGCAACCCATAAGACGCATTGGCGATGCCTCCGCCAGACAAATAGATCGCCTGATGCCCCAAGTTCTTTGCCATCATCGCGCAGTACGGATTGACCGTGCCGACGATCTGCAATGGGTCGTTGTCTTGCACAGCTTGTCGGAACTTAGCTCCTGCTGATAACTTCATAATGACGCTCCCTGTTAATTGTTAATTTCTAATCTTTATGACTACTGATGTTTAGCTCTCGCCAGCGAAGAACCGCTAGCAAATACCAGTCGCCAATTAATCAAGATCTTTGGATTGAATTTGTTGCTCTATAAGTAATCGGCTTCCCGAGATGTGTCTTCGCATTAGCATTTCTGCTAGCTCTTCATCACGGTTGCGAATCGCTTGTAGGATGTATTTGTGTTCATCGAGCGCCTCTTTGGGCCGAGACTGAGCCCTAGGCGATTGATAGCGGTACATGCGTAATAGGTGATAAAGCTCATCACACAGCAGCGAAATCAGTTTGCTGTTACGACTCGCTTTAATAATGCGGTAATGGAAATCGAAATCCCCATGTTGATGAAAGTAAGAAGAACCTTCGACTTCATCGATGTATTTTGAGTGTGTCGACAATAATCCTTCAAGCCCGACAAGCTCTTCTTGTGTGATATGTCTTGCTGCTAAGCGAGCCGCCATGCCTTCCAATGCCTCTCGCACCGCGTACAACTCGAGTAGTTTGTCTGCCGAAAAAGTAATAACTCGAGCCCCTACATGAGGAATGCGTTCAATCAAGCCAAGCCCTTCAACACGCATTATCGCTTCACGTAATGGGCCTCGGCTTACCTCAAAGCGTTTAGCCAGTTCAGGCTCCGAGATCTTACTGCCCGGTGCTAATTCACCGTTAACAATCGCCTCAACGAGATACTCAGTGAGATTTTCTGATTTAGTGTTCTCTTTATCGCTAACACGTGTTTTCGTGTTTGCATTTAAGCTGAGATCTTTTATCGCAGTATTCATATTCACGCTGCTCACTTCTGATTGCTGAACCTTAATTGTCAACAATTTCATAACATGAACATAAAATACACGATTGAATTGTCGACAATCAAGCCAATTGTCGACAATCTAGACTAAGGTAGTATTTTTCATAGACGATTAAAACTAATCCAAAAGGACACTACAAACAACTCAACCATCTGTTATTTATCGATTTAATCAGAGTAAGAGTCACTAACCCCCTATCTACCCTAAAATCATTTGAAATCGATATGTCGACAACTTATAGCCGAAACTTGTCAAAAGCAGCCCCCTTCGTATCTATCCACCAGCTCACCGATAAACAGATATAAAAAAGGCGCACTCATGTGCGCCTTTCATTCATAGACCCCGTTCTAACAAGCCACCTTTACTCAAGCAATCTGACGAGTAACATCTAGGTATTTGCTGATATCAACGAAATCAATTTGTTCCGGCTTCAGATACTCTTCTGCATAACGCAGGTGAGTACCGCTGGTTAAGAACAATCTAAACAGTTCGATATCGAGATGCTCGTCCAATGCCATTTTATACATGATGTCGACAGCAACACTGATTGGCTTAGCCTTCTTATAAGGCCTATCTGCAGCGGTTAATGCCTCAAAAATATCAGAGATCACCAGAATACGTTCTGGGATTGAGAGGTCATCACCAGTCAGCTTCCTTGGATACCCTGTACCTTTAAGTGTTTCATGGTGAGTTGAAGCGTAGCGAGGAACACGACTTAGCTCTTTCGGGAATGGCAGGTTCTCAAGCATCTTAATCGTGCCAAGCATGTGCTCGTTTATCTTAAATCTATCTTCAGCAGTCAATGTACCGCGTGCAATACTCAGATTGTAGACTTCGCCTAGGTTGTATAAGTGCTCAGGCACATCCATTTTAATTTGATGTTTCGGGTCAAATTCTAACGGCCTATCTCTTTTCACTATGTGCTCTGGCTTATCACTCAAAAGTGGTTCTGTGGCTGGTAAACTTGAACTCGGCTCTCGATTCATTGCCTCTATCGGTGATAGACCAAGTTGATCATCAAAGTGACGCGTCCAGGTCGTCTCAGCAATCGAGCGAATACGAGTGACTTTGTCATCACTCATGAACTCACCACCAACGTTCGACGTAGCGATAAAGGCAAAGTCATCTTGTAGCTGCTGCTTCGTTGCCGTAAGTTCATCGGCTATCAGTTGCGTTGATAGCGTACCATCAAGTTGTTTTCTCAAAGCGGTGATTTCCGCATCACGCCAAAGTACTTCAAATCGAGTTCTCACCTCGTGGATTCGGTTGTAGTTCGCTTCTAACTTCGTACCTTTATCGACGATGTGTTCCGGTGTCGTGATCTTGCCACAATCATGAAGCCAAGCCGCAATTCTAAACTCACGGCGTTCGTCATCATTTTTAAACTCAAAGTCTTTGAAGTGCTCAGACTGCGATTGTTCCGCCGCGTCAGCCAGCATCAAGCCGAGTTCTGGTACACGATTACAATGCCCTGCCGTATAAGCGGACTTATCATCGATCGCTTGAGCGATGAGCTTGATAAACGACTCAACAAACGCCTCTTGCATCTGTTCATGTCGTTTAATCTCCATAGCCATCTCTTTTACAGCAACAGATAATTCCCACACTTCTTTGATTCGAGTATCAAGAATTGTCACGTTGTCATAATCACGCAGCTTAACCTTATGAGTCTCTTCCTCTAATTGGCGAATTGGATGCACTATCGGCGCACCAAAAACCCAAGCAATAGGCAACGTCAAACTCATCAGTAACACCGTTACACCAACAGAGGTTGCTAGACGTTTATTGACTGTACTGAAGACTTCAGATTCGGGAATCAATACCGCAAAATACTCAGAGTAGTGTTCGCCCGTGTCTATTTTCTTTAAATAGAGATGCTTGATCTCGCCATTCAACTCTACCCTTACCATACTGCCTTCAACCGTTGCTTCCTTAGTCAAATCATAAAGTTCAGTATAAGGAACCGTCGTATTCGTATTAAAGCCGGTATCATGCAGCCACTTTTTCGCTAAGGCATCAAGTTGTTCACCACTTAACTTACTGATAGCTTGATCAATGATTGGGAGCAATTGTTTATGCTTGCTCTGCAGCACCAAATGGAATTGGTTTGAGTAGTTCTGTTTTAGATCTTCTAGAGTCCCATTGACAACAAGGCCTGGCTGGAAAAACCTATCTAATGCAAACGAGAGTACGGGTTCTGCTTCTAAGAAAGCAAAGTTCTCTTCGCTTTCAATTGAATTAAATGCAGACTCTAGGTTTTCAAATTCAACTAAATCAATGTTCGGAAAATCCTCTCTCAACTTAGGAATAATTGACCACCCAGATAAAATGGCAACTTTTTTACCCTCAAGCTCGGCATAATTAGTGACAACCTTCGCGCCGACCCTTGTCACGATAGAAAATGGCAATTCATAAATTGGAGTCGTGTATAGGCCATCTATGCCATTATTTTTATAATGTTGAACCGATTGCAGGCCATCAATACTTCCTTCTTGAAACTTACTGACAAGCTCGCCCCAAGAGAAACCATTAACAAATTCAAACCTGATCCCTGTCATCTCACCAATCATTTTAAGAAGGTCTATCGCATAGCCGTTTGGTTTTCCCGCCACTGAAAAGTCCATCGGCCCCCAATCATTTTGATTAGACACTAACAGCGGAGGGGTATCGTTAATCAAGGCTTGCTGCTCAGACGATAGCATCAATGTTGATACATCAAACTCTGATTCCTGATTGTTAACCTTGAGGTTAGACGCAATAATATTACCCGATTTCGAATATAAGAAAGACTCAACCTTACTGTCTTCTGCTAAGCCAAGCGCCGTACCTGATAGTTTGCTAGCTAAAGAAGACAACACAATATCAATACCAATCACATGTTGAACTTCAGATTCGATTTTCGAATCAAACGCTAAAGAATAAGTTTGCCCGGTAATTTGTAAATGCTGGAAAAGATATGGCTGAGTTTTTTCGACCGACTGAACATTGGCAGAAACATACCAAGGCCTGGTTGTTGGAAGGTAGTTGCTCTGCTCCGTAGTTGAGTTTCTTAGCGTAAACTCTTGGTCAAAATATTTCGTCGTACGGACGCGCTCCTCCCCTATATTATGAATCTCAACCACAACCCAACGGTCCGTTTGTTGTGCTCCTATTTTTTCTCTAACGACAGGGGCAGATTCTAGGTTAATAATTTGGAAGAAATTTTCATCGGATGAGCCAATGTAAATACTATAAAAGAGAGGGTTATCTTTAATGGCTTCAGAAAGAATACTACGCGACTCTTCTTTCGATATTTTGTTACTGATAGATCGTTTCACTGAAGAAAGTAAACGCGCGGTATTGGCTGCGTCAGAATCAACCGCGCCGATATAGTTACTCAGCTCTTGGGACACCATCGTCAACTTTGATAGGGTATTCTCAGTCGCCATTTTTTTACTGAAGTAATATTGCAGTGAAACCGCAACAACAGCGGTAAGAAATGTCGCGAGTAAAAACATTCCTCCAACAGTAAATCGTAACGAAATTTTTTTGTCTGTCATTATTCGATCCTTGAATAACCACTAGCTCAGAAATGTAACGTGCCAGCTATAATCATATTATTACAGTAGCACTGCACACCTAGCAACATATTATTCTATATATTAAAGAGCGCCTCTCCATATCACTCTTTGTGTCGCAATAAGTACCCTCTTTAATGATACACAGCAGTATAAAGCGACCAACAGTCAAAAGAATTGTTCACATAAACTCAAGAAAAACCTAGTTATTATTGCTAGAAGAATCCTACAGCCACCTCCCCGCGAACTTTATGAACAATATTAATCCAATGTTCTTTATTCTCAATATCACCGCATTACAGACATTTCGTTAACACACCGTTAACTTTAACGTCATCTACTAAGCAATATCCTACTCATCTGTTTAGTAGCTGGAAATAAAACATAAGTTTCTCTCCATTGAAGAGATCCCCTACATAAGGAACGTGAACCATGTTCAAGGCACTGAAACCTACTCTTGCGGCTTCTATCATCACAGCAACCTTTTCTTTCAACACTTTTGCTGCTGACGTAGAAAAAATCCACTTCCTAATCCCTGGCGGCGCTGGTGGTGGTTGGGATATGACAGCTCGTGGTACGGGTGATGTATTGGTGAAATCAGACATCGTAGAAAATGTCTCTTTCCAAAACCTGTCTGGTGGCGGTGGCGGTAAAGCGATTGCTCACCTAATCGAAACAGCACAACGCCAAGAAGACACGCTAATGGTGAACTCAACGCCTATCGTTGTTCGTTCACTAACAGGTATCTTCCCTCAATCTTTCCGTGACCTAACTCCGGTAGCAGCAACCATTGCCGATTACGGCGCAATCGTCGCTCCTGCGGATTCTAAGTACGACACTTGGGAAGACGTCGTTAAAGAGTTCGAAACCAACCCACGTAAAGTGAAGATTGCTGGCGGTTCAGCTCGTGGCAGCATGGACCACCTTGTAGTAGCGGCAGCGTTCAAAGGCGAAGGTTTTGATGCGAAGAAAGTACGTTACATTGCCTACGATGCTGGCGGTAAAGCGATGGCGGCACTGCTTTCTGGCGAAACACAGCTGCTTTCAACGGGCCTTGGTGAAGTACTAGAGATGTCTAAGTCTGGCCAAGTAAAAGTGCTTGCTGTGACGGCTCCAAAGCGTCTTGACGCTGCGCCTAACATCCCAACACTGACTGAATACGGCAACGAGACAGTATTTGCTAACTGGCGTGGTTTCTTTGCGGCACCGGGTACAAGCCAAGCAAAAATCGACGAGTGGAATGTAGCGCTTGGCAAAATGTACAAAACCGATGAGTGGCAAGTGGTTCGTGACCGTAACGGTTGGATCGACAACTACAAAGCTGACAAAGATTTTTACGCCTTCCTAGAAGATCAAGAAAAACAGATGGGCGACCTAATGCGAGAGCTTGGTTTCTTGAAATAACCAACAACCATAGAGGGCCTATGTGCCCTCTTACTCTTTCCTTGTTTCGCCGTGCATGAGTTAACTTCAAACTCCTTTGTTTATTCGTAGACGTATTACTAACGCTTGCCGATTCGTTGTAAACGCAAGTGGCTGATAAACCAGTACCGTAATTCGCTTACCTTTGGTTAGTGATCCCAGACATTTCATTGACTCGCTCATGTACGGCTTTTTTACTTTTTATACCACCCCAAATGGAGTTGGATATGTCGGACTTACCAACCAAATTTCTGAGTAAGGAATCTTTGCTTTCGAAGGATCGCATCGGAGCCATGCTCTTTATGCTTGCATGTTTATGCTATGGCTACCAAACCACGCTGATTCCTTTGTTCCCCGGTGACGAGTACGAACCCTTCACAGCAAGAACCTTACCTATCCTGCTAACGTTTATCGGCATTGGCCTTTCGTTGATCCTGCTTATAACCGGACAGCCGGATAAAAAAGTTACATGCGACACTACGCCGCTGAACTGGAAACTGCTTATTGGCTTCTTGGTGTTAATGGCTCTGTACGGTGTTGGACTGACTTATCTTGGCTTTGTTTTAGCAACCGGCTTCTTCTTACTTGCAGGCTTTTACCTACTGGGTGAGCGCCGCAAAGCTGTCTTATTTGGCGCGTCGTTTCCTTTCGTTATCGCGTTCTTTCTTTTATTAACTCAAGGCTTAGATATCTACCTAGAGCCTGGTTTAATCTTCACTCTTTGGTAGGGATAACATTATGTTAGACGGAATTTTACAAGGACTTTCTACCGCCGTGATGCCAATGAACATCATGATGGTAATTGTTGGCTGTTTTGTTGGTACCTTTATTGGAATGCTACCGGGACTCGGTCCAATTTCAGCAATCGCGTTGATGATCCCGATTACATACGGCCTAGATCCTTCTTCTGGCCTAATCTTGATGGCTGGTGTGTACTACGGCGCTGTATTTGGTGGCTCGACGTCATCCATCTTAATCAATGCTCCGGGTTGTTCTTCAACGGTAGTAACCGCGTTTGACGGCTACCCGATGGCTCAAAAAGGCCAAGCAGGTAAAGCACTTGCTCTCGCGGCTTACTCTTCTTTCACAGGCGGTACGCTTTCAGCAATCATGCTTTTGATTGCCGCACCGGCTCTAGCAAGCGTGTCACTGAGCTTCCAGTCTTCAGACTACTTTGCGTTGATGCTATTAGGTTTGTCCGCTGTAGCGGCGTTTGCAGGCCCAGGTCAGGTAATCAAAGCGTGGATGATGACTATTCTTGGTTTGATGCTATCAACTGTAGGTATCGACAAAGGTGTTGGCGTTGAACGGTTCACTTTTGGCCTTACGGATCTGATGGATGGCTTTAGCTTCCTATTATTAGCGATGGCAACATTCGCACTGGGTGAAACCTTGATGGGTATTCTAAAACCAGAGCAAGACACCAGCGCGGAAGAAAGCCAAAAGATGTCGGATATTGGTAGCATGAAGGTCACCAAAGAAGAGTTCAAAGAAGTGGCACCAGTTTCAATTCGATCTTCTATTCTCGGTTTCTTTACTGGTGTTCTACCGGGCGCAGGTGCCACTATTGCGGCATTCCTAAGCTACGGTATGGAGCGTAGCCTCGCGCCAAAAGACAAGCAGAAAGAGTTCGGTAAAGGCAGTATCCGTGGTCTTGTTGCTCCTGAATCAGCAAACAACGCCGCTTCAAGTGGTTCATTCGTTCCGCTACTAACGCTGGGTATTCCGGGCTCTGGTACAACTGCGATTATGCTTGGTGCATTGATTGCCTACGGTATTCAGCCTGGTCCTCGCTTGTTCGTTGAACACCCAGACGTATTTTGGTCGGTGATTATCTCGATGTACTTTGGCAACATCGTGCTGGTTATCTTAAACCTACCGTTGATCCCATATATCTCTAAACTGCTAGCGGTACCTAGAACGGTTCTACTGCCAATGATTATCTTCTTCTCAATCACTGGCGTGTACTTGGTGTCATTCAACACGATGGACGTATTTGTGATGCTACTGGTAGCGATGGCTGCGATAGCATTAAGGCTAGCCAACTTCCCATTGGCACCATTACTGTTAGGCTTCATATTGGGCGGCTTGATGGAAGAGAACTTAAGACGAGCATTGATGATCAGCGATGGTGAGTTGAACTTCTTATGGGAACGCCCTATTACGATGACCTTCACTATTCTGGCGGTATTGGTGCTGTCTAGCCCGATTCTAGTGAAACTATTTAAGAGTTTTAGAGCGAAGCCAGTAGAAGTGTAAAGCTTTATCGAATCAACTAAACCTCAACGAAAGGAGCCATTGGCTCCTTTTTTCATTTAAAGCCTCAATTAAAACCAGCGGTTAAAGATGGTAGCAAACTCACAAACCTATCTTTACAACACACATGGCGCTGATATTCATAACAAATTCAAGTAAGGTAACCAGTTAGTTAACGTATTGGATTCTAAAACTATGGATTGGTTGATTCTATTCTTATCAGGGGTGGTTGGCGGTGTGCTTAACTCCATTGCGGGTGGCGGCAGCTTCATCACTTTCCCTGCTTTGTTATTTGCTGGCGTTCCACCAATAGCAGCCAACGCGACCAACACCTTTGCTTCATGCGCTGGTTACATCAGTGGTGCTTACGCACTGCGCCACGAAATTCAATCTGGTACCAAACAACTCAAGCTCGTTGTTGGGCTATGCGTAATTGGCGGCGGCATTGGTGCATTTTTACTACTACACACGCCAGAAGCGCTATTTACCCAATCCGTACCTTGGTTATTACTGTTCGCCGCTCTGCTTTTTACCTTTGGTGGCACTCTCAACAAATGGCTAAAGAAAGTAACCGCTAAACATAAGCACGCCACCAGCGCAGGGGCGTTCTTTTCCGCTGTATTGCTTTTGATCGTGTGTGTTTATGGTGGTTATTTTAATGCAGGCTTAGGCATTGTGACATTGAGCTACTTGGCGCTGGCTGGTTACACCAACATCAACGTGATGAATGGCATCAAACTGCTCGTGTCCGCGTGTGCTTCCCTCGCAGCGATCGTATTTTTTATCGTCAATGGTTCGATTGATTGGCCGTCTGGCATGGCTGTATTATTGGGTACATTGGTTGGTGGTTATTATTCAGCAAAAATCTCTCGCCGCATCCCTCAACACTATGTTCGAACCACAGTGATCATCGCGAGCTTTTTGATCACCGCTTACTTTTTCTATGCTAATTAGACGTTCGGTTTAATAAGACTTGCAACTGAAAAGATAAAGCCAAAAGACTCCACCCTGCTCATACCGATTTGGCTATTTTATTACTTATAAAATAGCCAAGCCAAAATGTGTGAGACGAGTCCTTTAATTAGCAAATTTGATAACAATTTAGACTGTTTTTTAGCCTTTATTTTGCCAAAGATAGGATAATTCTCCTGTCGAAAGTGAGACTTCATTAGGAGGCGTTATGAACACTAAACTCGGTCATGTCATGTCATCAAGTCGACTCATTTGCTTTGTCGCTTTTCTTGCTGCCACATTCGCGTGGATCTTAAAAATGCCCGCTCTGTTTTCTGTGTCAGCGCTATTCTTACTGGTCAGTGCGATCGTTTATGTCACCGATCTTTGGAAGAATCAAAGAAAGAACCGCGAAGCTTAGCCAATTACGGTTTAATCGAACGAATTAAAAAAGGAGCTCATAGGCTCCTTTTGTGTTTTTCGCTTATCTAATTAGGCGTACTAATCGTCGACGCCTTATCTAACGACGCCTTCTTATTAACGACGGAAGTTACGACCGTTACCGCCGCGGCGCTCTTTAAATGCAGACGCAGCTTTAGCTTGAGAAGCGTGGATAGACTCAACCGTTAGTTCCATTGGCTCACGAGGCTCTAGCCCATGGCGGAATGTACGTGAACGCGGAGGCATCTGGTATTCGATGTCCGATGCTTTAGGCATGCGCTTGAAACGGTAAAGGTAGAAGTTTTCAACCTTCTCACGAGCCCATTCGGTTTTCTTCAGGTATTTAACTGCGCTTGCCACTGTAGGCTTAGTGTTAAAGCAGTTCATACGCATTGCCGCATCTAAAATTTCCCAACCATAATGATCCACTAATTCAGTGATCATGGTTTCAAGCTTTAAGCCGTGTAGCGGGTTATTTTGTTGCAGTTCGATTCTTTCTTCTTCAGTCATAACATTACCTTTTTCAAGGCAACTAAAGGCCTTGAATTTACTCTAGAACACCGTCATCACTGACCATTTCTAGCTCAATCACTTGGGCATTATTTCCATTGCCCTTGTTTATGTCTTTATGATGGCATAAAGCATGTGCGTTATCCTATTTATCTTTTCATTTAATTTTAAAATGGTTATTTAACGTCCAGATCATCATTAACAGCACTTTAGTTAAGCAATAGCGCATACGCTATTAACTGGCAGACGTATTCGATGCGTTAATGAGTAAAAGAGCCTAAACAAAACCTAGACAGCTTTATGGCCATTCGAGATCAATACAACGACGATGTACAACCACATATCATGACCGCCTAAGCGATAATTAGTTGTGTGTTTGAAGTGACCATCTAAAAATACGCAAACCAACAAAAAAGGATGCCACTGAGGCATCCTTTTGTTTTCTAGTTTGCAGCTGAAAGAACAAATTTGTTCTCTACTGATTCTAACTAACGATTATACGTCGTAAGTTGTAGAAGCAGTATCGCCGCCTGTACCAGTCCAGTTTGTGTGGAAGAATTCACCACGTGGACGGTCAGTACGCTCGTAAGTGTGAGCACCGAAGTAGTCACGTTGAGCTTGAAGCAGGTTCGCTGGTAGACGTGCAGTTGTGTAACCGTCTAGGAAAGATAGCGCAGAAATCGTACATGGCATTGGGATACCAGACTCTAGAGATTTCGCTGCTACTTTACGCCATGCCACTAGGCTGCCTTGTAGGATGTTTTTGAAGTACTCGTCAGAACCTAGGAACGCGATGTCTGGGTTTGCTTCGTACGCATCACGTATGTTGCCTAGGAATGCAGAACGGATGATACAACCACCACGCCACATTAGCGCTACGTTACCGTAGTTTAGGTCCCAGCCGTTTTCGTTCGACGCTTCACGCATTAGCATGAAACCTTGAGCGTAAGAGATGATCTTAGAAGCCAGTAGAGCTTGACGTAGTGCATCAACCCACTCTTGCTTGTCGCCTTCAACTGGAGTGATTGTCTTCTCAAACAAAGCTTCAGCTTCAACACGTTGGTCTTTAAGAGCAGACAGGCAACGAGAGAATACAGACTCAGAGATCAGTGTTAGTGGGATACCTAGGTCTAGTGCGTTGATACCCGTCCACTTACCCGTACCTTTTTGGCCTGCAGTGTCTAGGATCTTCTCAACTAGCGCTTCACCGTCTTCATCTTTGTAGCCAAGGATGTCAGCAGTGATTTCAACTAGGTAGCTGTCTAGCTCAGTCTTGTTCCAGTCAGCGAATACTGCTTGCATCTCGTCAGCAGACATACCTAGGCCATCTTTCATGAACTGGTATGCTTCAGTGATAAGCTGCATGTCACCGTATTCGATGCCGTTGTGTACCATCTTAACGAAGTGACCAGCACCGTCGTTACCAACCCAGTCACAGCAAGGCTCACCAGCGTCAGTTTTTGCCGAGATACCTTGGAAGATTGGCTTAACCGCTTCCCAAGCTTCAGCCGCACCACCTGGCATGATTGAAGGACCGAAACGAGCACCTTCTTCACCACCAGATACACCAGTACCGATGAAGTGGATGCCTTTCTCACGACAATGCGCTACTCGACGGTTAGTGTCTGGGTAGTTAGTGTTACCACCATCAATGATGATGTCGCCTTCGTCTAGAAGTGGGATTAGATTTTCGATGAACGTGTCTACAACGTCACCAGCACGAACCATAAGCATCACTTTACGTGGCGCTTCTAGCTTCTCAACTAGCTCTTCTAGAGAGTAAGCACCAACAATGTTAGTACCTTTAGCTGGGCCTTCTAGGAACTCGTCTACTTTAGCAGCAGTACGGTTATGAGCCACAACTTTGAAGCCGTGGTCGTTCATGTTTAGGATAAGGTTCTGACCCATTACTGCTAGGCCAATTACACCGATATCACCTTTCATTATTTTATCTCCTTGCGGCTATTCGCACTTATGCGATAGCACTTGCTGCATTTGAATCTAGGAACCACTCTGTTTCGCCAGTTTTAGACTGGATTTTCGCTGCCGGGTAAGGCAGTTCTGAAGCAGGAGTTGTATGAATTTCTTTAACGATCTCAACTTTACCTGCACCCAGTACTAGGTAGCTGATTCGTTTTGCTGCTTCTAAAACTTTCGCTGTTTTAGAAACACGGATTTGACCAGACTCAGGGTGAGAAGCTAATACAGATAGGTTCTCATCTTGGTAGTTGGTTGCACCTGGGAATAGTGAAGCTGTGTGGCCGTCTGCGCCAACACCAAGCAGAATCCAATCGAATACAGGCGTGCCGTTTTCTGTTGGGATTACGTCTGCCATCTCTTTTGCGAAACGCTCTGCTTCTGCTTTTGGTTCATCTTCACCACGGATGCGGTGGATGTTTTCAGCAGGAAGGTTTACTTGAGTAAACTCTTTTAGTTTTGAAAATAAGAGCGCGTTTGCTTCACCGAAATTGCTTTCAGCGTCGTCTGGTACAACGCAACGTTCGTCGCCCCACCAGAAGTGAAGGTTATTCCATTGAATACCTTCCGCGTATGGCGCCTGTGCTAAAAGTTTGAAAAGCATTTTTGGCGTGCTGCCACCAGACAGTGAAATGTGAACAGGTTTGCCCTGCTCGCTGTATGCTTTCATTTCATTTGCTAGGTTTTCAACAACCAGTTCAGGCGTTGCAAAGATCTTGTGATTGATCATAGTTCGCAGTAATCCGTGTCTGTTAAGTTTTTGCATGGGAAACGCCATGCGCGGCCATCACGTTGCAGAAGTTCATCTGCTTCCTGTGGGCCCCAAGTACCACAAGCATAGCCAAACAGTGCTTGAGGATCTTGCTTGAAGTCTAAGATTGGTTGAACGTACTTCCAACATGCTTCTACCGCATCGGTACGTGCAAACAGAGTCGCATCACCGTTCAGTGCATCAAGAAGAAGACGCTCATAAGCCGTCAGCATCTGAGTTTCAGGCAAGTCAGAGTAAGAGAAGTTCATTTTCACTTCTTTTGCTTTGAAGCCTGCGCCTGGCTCTTTCAAACCAAAGCTCATCTGAATACCTTCATCCGGTTGGATGCGGATAATCAGCTTGTTCTCTGGTGCATCTTGACCAAATACTGGGTGTGGCGTGTTCTTAAAGTGAATCACGATTTCAGTCACACGTGTTGGTAAGCGTTTACCTGTACGTACGTAGAAAGGAACACCATTCCAACGCCAGTTATTGATGTGAGCTTTCAAGCCGATGTAAGTCTCGGTACGAGAATCATCCGCTACACCATGCTCTTCACGGTAACCTAGTAGGTGCTGACCACGAACATCTGATGCTGTGTACTGACCTAATACTAAGTCTTTACGCAGATCATCTTCTTCTAATGGTTTCAGACACTGAAGCACTTTAACCACTTCATCACGAATAGAATCAGCGTTAATTTGTGCAGGCGGCTCCATACCGACCATCGCTAGCACTTGCAGCAGGTGGTTTTGGAACATGTCGCGAACTGCGCCAGAACCGTCGTAGTATCCGCCACGCTCTTCAACGCCAAGGAACTCAGCACCTGTGATTTCAACGTATTCAATGAAGTTACGGTTCCACAGTGGTTCAAACATCGCGTTTGAGAAACGAAGCACTAGAAGGTTTTGAACCGTCTCTTTACCAAGGTAATGGTCGATACGGTAGATCTGGTGTTCTTGGAAGTGATGATGGATCTCTTCATCCAACGCTTGAGCTGATGCTAAGTCGTAACCAAATGGTTTTTCGATGATCAGACGACGCCAGCCGTTCGATTCATCGTTAAGGCCATGCGCAGCAAGGTTTGCTGGAATCACACCGTATAGGCTTGGCGGGGTTGCCAAGTAGAACAATGTGTTATGGTTTTCGAATTGGTAGTCTTGCTCAAGCTTGTCTAGACGTTGTGCTAAACGAGCATAGTCGTCTACATCTGAAGTATTGATCGCTTGGTAATGCAGATGTTCAATAAATGCATTCAGCGTCTCTGGTTCAGTTTTTTCCATTTCCTGAAGAGACTTCTTCAGCTTCTCACGGTAAGACTCATCGCTGTACTCAGTACGGCTCACTCCAAGAATCGCAAAGGATTCTGGTAGTTGATTGCTAGCATACAGGTGGTATAGAGCAGGAATTAACTTGCGGTAAGTTAGATCTCCCGACGCACCAAAAATAACGATGCTGCTGTTTTCAGGTATTACCATCATCTTTCCTATAAAAACAAGGTTTTTAGTATTCGCCAAAGGTATCAGCGACATACGAAAATAGATAATAGGTCTTAACTATTACATCAATAGTAAGCGCCTATTAAATTTGAGAATGCGTTTGGTAAACGAGGGTGAAAGCTATCACCTCTATTCGGGACAGTATTGTCTATGACTATTTGATTTACATCAACCACTGTGAAAGCAATCGATTAAATATTGACTCATTTCGAACAAATTCTAATCGATAGTTCCGTTCATTTGACCCGAGGGAGAAGCAAATCGGCATTCTCAAACAGTGTAGTCAAGAAAGAACGGTATCTGGTCGGTGGAGTGAGCAATAGGAAAGGGAGAAAAAGGTAAAACCAGCTTATTCAACTGGCTTTATATTTATTTTGATGGTGTCGTGTTTATCTTTGCGCTTTGTTGTAGCAGCGCTCCGGGCGACCTACGGTACCGTAATTTAAGTCTGCGACTAACTCACCAGTGGTAATCAAAAATTCTAAATAGCGTCTGGCGGTGGTTCGGCTAGCACCAATTCGTTCTCCGGCTTCATCGGCGGTAATATTAACGGCATCAGCTTGCTGAAAAATGGCTCTGATCTTATCCAACGTTACGCCATCAATTCCTTTGGGCAAGGTTGATACTTTTCCTGAGTCCGCTTTGGCATTGGCTTGCAGCATCTTATCAACCAAACCTTGGTTCAAATCAGACACGCTTTCGAACTCTTGTAACTGTGACTGATACTTCTTCAGTGCTGCTTCCAAACGAGGAAACATGACTGGTTTTAATAGGTAATCCACCACTCCCCCGCGCATTGCCTGCTGCAGCGTATCGACGTCTCGCGCAGCAGTAATCAAGATAACGTCGCAGCCTTGATTGCTCCCTCTTACGTGATTAAGAATATCGAGCCCACACCCGTCCGGCAGGTACACGTCCAATAACACCAAATCAGGTTTTAAGATGTCCAGTTGCATGAGCGCTTCAGACTGTGTGGTGGCAATGCCGACCACGTCAAAGCCACCCATCTGTTCTAAATAACGATGGTGTAGCTCTGCAATCGCAATATCATCTTCAATGACCATGACTCTCGTGATTGCGTTCATCTATGTTCTTCCTTTAACCATGCTTTTTCCGTCACGATGATCTTCGCAAGATCGTTTCGTGCTTAATTATTGTTCTTCTTTTGGCAGATAAACCGTCATTCGCGTGCCAAAATCGTGGTTGTCGACCATTTCAAGCTGCCCTTGATATCGGTCTGCCAGCTGCTTTATCAGATACAAACCCACACCACGATTTTGCTTCGCTTTGCTCGATACGCCTTTTTCGGTGAGTGCTTTGGTCGCCAACTCTTTCGGCAAACCGCACCCTTTGTCTTCTACTTCTACGATAATTTCATTACCAAAATCACTGATTGAAACTTCAATAACCCGACGCGCTGGCGCAATTTGACCCTCTTGCTTAATCGCCGTCATGGTGGCGTCAAAGGCGTTATCAATCAGGTTGCCAAGAATTGTGACAACGTCATCCGCGTTTAACCAGCTAGGCAGAGCTTCAAGCCTTGATCCCTCTTCCACTTTAAGCTCTAACCCAATCTCTCGAGCTCGCTCTGTTTTGCCTAAAAGCATGCCTGCAATAAGAGGGTCTTTCACCGTCTCTCTTAAGAACTCAATTAAGCTCTGGTAATGAGCGGTTTCTTGACCAATCAATTGTTGAACAGAGTCCAGCTCGCCCATCTGAATCAAGCCACTGATGGTGTTGAGCTTGTTTTGATGCTCGTGGGTTTGTGAACGCAGTAGATCAGCATATTCTTTGGTTTGTGAGAGCTGGTCTGTTAAATCGTTGATTTCATCTCGTAATCGGAAACTCGATACCGCCCCGACCACCTCACCTGCCACTATAATCGGGCTTCGGTTAGCAATGATTCGCTTATTGTTTAAATACAACTCAACATCGTGGTCGGTGTCGCCGGTTGATAGCAGTTGTTCTAAATCACTGCCTGGCAATACATCAGAAAGGCGCTGTTGATTGAGTGCTTTATCCCTGTCTATCGATAAAATATCGCAGGCACTCTTATTAATTGAACGTAAAATGCCGTGCTTATCGATGCTCAGAATGCCCTCTTTCACGGTACTCATGGTTACATCTAGCTCAACATACAACCGGCCTATCTCTTCAGGCTCAAAGCCCAAAATAGCGCGTTGAAAACGGCGAGATACATAACTCGAAATCAAAGCGTTGACCGCAACCACCAGCAACGCCATCACAATCAAAAAGGCTAAGTAAGGTTCGATTCGATCTTGCAACGAATCCAATAAGTAACCAACTGACACCACACCAATAACGGTACCTTGGGTGTCTTTTACCGCGGATTTACCACGAACTGAAAAACCCAGCGATCCTTTGGCTGTCGACACATAAGACTCGCCCAATACCAATGCTTTTTGGTTATCGCCACCACGCATGGGTTTACCGAGCCTGTCATCATAAGGGTGAATCAGGCGGATACCTTTATCATCTCCAACAACGATAAACGCCGCGCCAATGAGCTGAGTAAGGTTACGAAATTTAACTTGGGTTTCTTCAGACAAAACGTAGGGAACGCCATTAGGGTCCAACGTTCCATTTTCTTGAATAATGCTGGTGACAAGCGGCGATTCAGATAGAAATTCAGCAACACCTAACGCTTTCAAACCCATCTCTTGCTCTTGAGATTGTTTGATGTAATAAAAACCAGCCGCTGCAAGAATCAAAAGTTCAACGAGGCCAGTGACCGTCATGATAATCAGTAACCTTTTACGGAAACTGATACTGCTCCATTTCATATTCCACCGTCCCTAGTGTTAGACGATCAATGTTAACACCAAGTTAATCGCATGACCTTTCTAGGGACGTGAATTTGTGACTGCTACTCAACTAAATAATTGAGCAGATTGTTAATTGATAATCCTTTACGTTGTTCATCTCGATTAATCGTTCATTTTTAGGACTGATTAGCTTAAAAACCAAAATAAACGAATAAATATTGAGCTAGATCACTAAGATTTTAGGTGTTTTTTAGGTTGTTTAAAATAAATACAATTATAATGGTTGCATATGAAGAAGTTTATTGTTGCTAAGCCATAGGTCATGATTTTCAG
>NZ_JBFRTQ010000044.1:0-43515 GCF_041474195.1 Vibrio sp. 10N.222.52.C3
AGATAAGCCTTTGTAAATACGAGATAAATCTATATCTCTCAGCTTGTTTCAAGAATAATGCAATGTGGGAATTTGAAATGATTGATCACGAGAATAATAACAAAACTATTATTAGAAATTAATAAATGGTTCCTAATGATTCTATATGAGCTTCAATATAATTAACGTTCTAAATGGGGACGATGAGCATTATGAATAGACAAAAAAGCCCACTCAATCTATGAGTGGGCTTAAGTAAATAGCATTAATAAATTGAGCGTGGGATCTTACTTCGTAAATATTTCATTTGTATTTACATCAAGATAAATTTTGTTTTCAAGGGACAACCCACCACAATAAATAAAATAGACATCTCGATTGCTGTACTTAACAGATTTCACCCATCCGCCTAATTCTTCAAAATCACTTGGGGCACACTCCCCCTCAGAGATCAGTTTAGCCACCGAATTACGGAATTTTTCTTGATGGATCTTGAGGTCATCAGACTTAACCAAATAGGAATCCAATATCTCTTTGCTTTCTTTTTTCAAAATAATGACTTCATCATTCGATAAGCCTGACATAGAGACCCATTCCGCCGTCTGTGGGCCGCCTTCTTTAAGGACTATATAGTCTGAGATACGTGCCCATTCGCCTTGTTTCTCGAGTACCACCACCTTTTCCCCTTTATAGAGGTAATCTGTTATCAAGCCATCAATTTCAGGTTGCTCGACCACTTCAAGCTTTCTCTCCAAAACGTAAAATTCCGTCTGCTCGGGTTCAGGCTGAAGATCCATGATGGGTACAAGGTCAGATTCAGATTGCTCGGTAGCTTCTAACGCCGGCTCTTCCGTTTTCTCTTGTGGGATTGGGTCTTTATTCATGACTAAGAAGTAGTATGCCGCTCCTCCCCCTCCGCCCAATATCAACAACACAAGTAAAGCGATCAGCGCTTTTTTCATCAAATCCACCAGCTCTTCCGTTATAGGTATGTCTCAAGTGTACATCAACTCATGCTGCTGCTCATCTATACTCTCAATAGAGCGCACGGTAAGTAGAGGAAAGTCATGAGTTTTTGGGGGAAAGTTATCATTGTAAGCGTAACTTTGAGTGCCAATGTCGCTCTAGCGAATCATTGTGACCGTGAAAACTGGCAAACACTGTTGGATCGTCAGCTCTCTTTTGAAGGTCGCTATAGTCAGTACACCAAAGAGTTCAACCAAGTTCTTTCAACCTATGAGTCACAGACATTGTTATCTAAACACTTTAATGAAAAGCAGATCATTGAGCTTTGGGCAAAGTACGAAGAAAGGTTTAATGTGCAGCTCAATAGTCATATGAATACCGCGTATGACGTCTCCGAGGTTTTGCTACAACAGGCGTATTTTGTGTCTAGTGAACTTGAAGGCGCTGACTCTCTAGCGTATTCATGGCAAGCCGTCGCCAAACACTGCACCAAAGCAAAACTCCCACGCCAGGCAGAAAGCGCGCAGGTGCACGTCCAAAGCTCACAATCACTCTCCCGAGATCTCCATACACTCAGTGAAAAATTCCGTCAGCTGTCTTCAAAATACCGCAGAGAAGCGACGATGATTGATGAAGCGCGCCACATAAACCAACCAGCAAACGATGCATCAAACTGAAATCACCATTAGATTCTCTCACTCGTTCGACTGGACTTTTCCGATAAATATGCTCAATCCCATTCATAATATTCTAAGAACTCGTTAATCAAAGCTTTATCAATAGGTTGTAAAAGTAATGTGCTATCTATCAACAATGAAGTTCAATTTCCGACCAATGCAAGCGAGTATGTGAGATATTCATCACAAAATAGATTTACAAACGCCAGAAAATTGTTATCATGAATCTTCATATAACTTAATAACAAGAAATATTTTGGCTAGGTAATATGCAAAAGACTATGGCTTTCAACTGCTTGAGTAACACGGAATGGACTGCAGAGATAAGAGGTAAACTTTTATCTGTAGCTAAACACATGGAAGAGTTCGGTTCAGTAAGTGAGCTAGAGCTATGTAAGATATTTGGAGAGACAATTTGGAATGACGGCGTGGATTATCATTCACATGCTTTTTCATTCAGAATTAATGCACAAACTGGGGATTGTTCAATCTCTAACTTTAAGTATCACTAAGTTTTGCACCTATCATATACGGAGTACCTTTCACGAGGTGCTCCGTTTTTTATTGCCTGAAGCCTGACACTTAATGGATGATTTTTGATATTGACCGCGCTTCTACTTCAGGAGTAAACCATTTCGTTTTCAGCTCATTCTGCCTTCGTGTTACTGCTCAGAGTTTGGCTTAATCGGTATAAATTGGCAGTGGTGCATTGCCTTTTACTTGTCTTATCGCAAGGTGGGTATGAATATCTTTCACGTTAGAGAGCCTTTGAAGTTTTCTTGTAAATGCCTCGTAGGCCATCAAGTTCGGGCTAACCACTTCTAGCAAATAGTCATAAGCCCCAGATACAACGTGGCAACTGATCACCTCTTCCATCTCTACAACAGCCGCCTCAAACTTATCTATCGACACTTCTTGGTGGTTGTTTAGGCTCACCTCAACAAACACACTCATTGCGATGCCGACTTGTTCTCGTGACAAGCTCACACGATAACCGTCAATAATGCCCTTTTCTTCTAGCCTTTTGACTCGTCTTGCACAAGGCGAAGGTGATAAACCCACTTCATCAGCAAGTTCAGCCGTGGTTAACCTGCCATCTTTTTGTAGCAGTTCGAGAAGATGCCTATCAATTCTATCCATAGTAAATGCCAAACATTAGTTAAATCCGTTAATTATTTGGTGAATATTAGCAGAAATCATCAACGATAGTTCAAGTTTAGCCAAAACTTGCCAACCTGTGGCACACCAACTGTTCCATAATGAGTCATCACCCACTCTCCTTCTATATTATGAATCTTGGCTACTTATCTATTACTGTCACCCTACTCATTTGGGCGAGCTTTTTTCTTTCTCTTAAAGGCGGCGCAAATTCAGATTTAACACCTGCCGATATCGCTCTCACAAGATTTCTCATACCGGCTTTGGTGTTATTGCCTTTGATGTGGAAAGCACGCAGCGCGATTGCCGTCGTCCCTAAACGGTATCTAACGGGTATGTTTGTCGGTAGCGGATTGCCTTATCTGCTTGTTGCGGGAACGGCCATGCAGTTTGTTCCGGTCTCACATGGCAGTGCTCTTGTTCCGGGCACGCTCCCTCTGTTCGTCACAGGAATTGCGGTACTCTTTTTTAAGCAACCACTCAGCCGACACCGTGTTGTTGGTTTAGGTTTGGTTTTACTCGGTATACTGTTGTTTTTAGGAAGTAGCTTAAGCAGCTTCAACTTTGAATACACCAAAGGTCATTTATTGTTTTTATGCGGAAGCTTAATGTGGGCGATGTTCACCATCTCAGCCCGTGTCGCTAATCTTAATGCGTTAGTCAGTGCCGGTTTTATTTCTCTCTGTTCTACTTTGCTTTTACTCGTCCTAATTCTGACTGGAACCCTCCCAAGCCACCTAATGGACACACCAATCGCTAATTGGCCCTTCACGGAGCTTGCCGTTCATTCAACAGTGCAAGGCGTTGGGGCGGGTTTAATCGCTGCGTTCACTTACCTTTATGCGGTTAATACCTTAGGGGCTGAACGCTCTGCCGCTTTTGGCAGTGCAACACCCGCAGTGGCGACCTTGTTGGCGATCCCACTATTCAACGAGATTCCTGATGCGATGACTTGGCTCGCCCTTGGTTCTATTTGCATCGGCAGTTTGGTCGCGAGCAACATATTCATGAGAAACGACCAGTCGATGCAGTACCAACCGCCAAGCCACAGCAAAGCCTGATACTGCGTTCAAACCTAAATACAGTTCCCCTAAGCATCGATTTTAGGGCTTGTAGTACACAGATAAGCCCACAAACGTAGGCTTATCTAAAATCTGCTTTTTCTGAGCTCGCTTCTCCATTAAACTGTCCGACCTTTTTGCAGATCCAAGAGAACACCATGCAACGCGACTACACCTTAAATTGCTTAATCACCATGCCTCGCCATGAACTAGAAGAATTTAGTTTAAGAATGATTCATCGCCTTGTACCTGAAGATGCAATGACGGAATTGTTTACGTTCGAGCAAGAAGAAGTCACCAGCGAAGAGCGCATGCAATCAGCAAAATTTGACGCAATGCTTCGAATGACCGCTATCGCGCTTGGTGAAGTGAACCTCGCCTTCTCAGAGTCGGATAACTCGCAACAGAACATCGAGCGAATGACTCGCCTACTGCTTTGGCACTTCTACTCAATTTCTTTCAACCTTGAAGAAGCAATCGCAATCGAAGTGCACTGTGAGAAAGTAGAAAAGATCTTAAAGAACGCACCTAAAGATGCGTTTGGCTGGGTTAAAGAATTAACTGAGCTGCTTCACTTCTACGCGAAAATGAACGAAGGTAACGAAGACAGAAAAGACGCTTAACGTTACTTCTACGTAAGTACACATCGAGCTAAATCGAAGGCAGATAGAGCTATACCGAAGGCAAGTAAAAGCTTTGCTGAAAGGAGTTCTCTGCCTTTGTTGTTTCTAGCACACTGTGATGCAACATCAGTATCGACTGCGCGATCTTGGTTCCTATTCCCAAAGAACCATTCGGCGCTTCCAGTTCAACCTCATTATGAATGACCACCTTCACCCGTTTGGAATCCGCTTCAAAACCAACATCTAACGACACCACAGTGCCACTTGGGCTATGCCTCAATGCATTATCTAACAGATTCAAAATCAACCTCTCAAGCAGATCACTGTCACCCACAGCCTTGATTCCAATAGGCATATTAATGTTCAACTCAACATTTTTATGGCGATATTTGCTTTGTATCGTTTCTAAGCATTCGCTCATCAGCCCATTGAAATCGATTGAAGCGTATTGATATGTGGGTACCGGGTTATCTTTCTTGGCGCTATCTAACAGCGAATGGAGCTGTTCAGATAACTTGTTGCCATTGCGATATGCCACATCTATGAGTGGATCCGAATGTGGGTTTTGAATCCTCCACGTTTCTAGATACCCCAATACACTCGACAATGGCGTTTTCAAATCATGACTGAGCTGTAATAAGCTTTGTCTTCGATGTGACGACTGATATTCAAGTTGCAAAAATTGCTGTTGAATGTGCTTCGCCATCAACTGATACGAGCGTGCAATCGGCACCAATTCTGGTACTTGATGAATGAAGTTCGGGTCCAATCGAAAATCTTGCTCTGCTTGTTGTTGCAGCTTGTTGGTTACTGCTTCTATTGGGTTTAACAGGCTACGTTTAACCAATAGATAAGCCCCAACTGCAAAACCCAAGATAGAGATCAGCATGAGCCCCGCGAGCGCAATGTATGGCGTGTCGACCTGCGAATTGGCAATCACGGTGTGACGATTACTGCCAATCAAAACGTACAGATACCCGACGGTCGAACCTAGCTCTTCAATCGCTGCTACGGAAAACACCTTACGAGCCCCGGGATTGATCGGATCTTCCCCCAGAATCGGATAAGGCTCGTCATTTAAAAATTGTCTAATGGGTGCTAAGTCTATCTGGCTTGCCAACACAGTGCCTTCTGGCGCAGCGTGCGTCGTGATATTTCCTTGGCTGTCGAGAAAATAAATGTCGAAATCGGGACCAATCAACATCAAGGTATGAAATATGGATTTAAGGGCTTTGGGGTTGTAGTCAGTCCCTATCATCAGAGGGTTATCATCGCGCATATGAACCGCGAGCTCTTTGTGTAAGCTCTGCTTAGTTCTTTGTTCTATGGTCTCTTTTTGCCAATTATAGGTATAAGCAATCACCACACTCACGAGCAGAAACCACAAACTGGTGAACAACACTAAACGCGATTTGAAACTCATGTTCTCTCCTCGATGGCTCTTAGGTCTTACTGGCCTTTTAGTAAACTTCGGACGCGACACATAGGCCTAAGCTTTCGACTCAAACTTATAACCAACACCCCAAACGGTTTTAATGAAATCATCATCACTATTCGGCATCGCAAGCTTGGTTCTTAGACGGTTGACTGTGCTACACACGGTATGGTGATAGCCAGAGTGATGAGTATTCCAAACATGACCGAGCAGCTCGTCTTTGCTATACACACGCCCCGGGCGGGTTGCTAAGAAATGAAGTAAGGTAAACTCGGTAGCTGTCAGCGGTACGTCTTGGTTATTGAGTGACACCTGATGGCGTTCAGGTTGAATAGTGAGCACACCAAAATTCATAATCGATTCTGCTGTCACAACCTCTTGAGTCGCTGATTCGACATGGCTTAAACGGCGAAGCACGTTCCTCACTCTTGCTTGAAACTCGAGAACGCTGAAAGGTTTCGTTATGTAGTCATCAACACCGGCTTCTAAGCCTGACACCTTATCTAACTCAGCGTCTCTTGCGGTTAGCATGAGTACTGGCGTCCAATCCTCTTGCTGACGCAACATTCGACAGAAATCGAGTCCGTCACCGTCTGGTAAGCCACGATCCAGTACGATCAAATCGAAATGACCCTCTTTATAGAGCGCCTGAGCCTTTTCAATCACATTAGCTCTGATTACGTTATGCCCTTGGAACTTAAGATGCATCTGCACCAGTTCAGCCAAGTCATCATCGTCTTCAACCAACAATATGTTTGCCATCAAATTTACCGCAGCACTATTCATGATCCCTGCTCTATTCTGAGTCCGCCCACCTTTCAATTGACCGGAACAGAGCAGGAATTCTTTCATCGTGCTTTCAACCTGTTACTGAGTTCGAGTAATGGTGATTCTTGCACCGGGGTTAAGGAAACGATGATTTGCACTTAAAGTAGAAGTCGTAAGGCCATCATCTTGGCTGATTACGCCAGAGTGAAAACTCACTATATCGGTGTCGTCTCGTGTGGTATTAAAACCTTCACCACCGCCTGCTGGTCCCGGAATGGTTGCAGCAAGCTCATCGTTCAGCTCAGTTCCCGAATCCCAAACATTCATGTTCATGGTAAAGGTATCACCCACCGCTAATGACTTGAGCGATAATCCGGATTCGCCGACAAACGCATCATTGGTGTTCACCAACATGGAAGCAACTGAGATATACCCTTCTTGATTTGGGTCGACACGAATCGACACCGTGTCTTGCTCACCTGAAAGAATCAGTCCATTGCCTGAGATGCCTTGATAAACATTGGCGTCACTGTCACTGAGCGCAAGCAATTGTGCATTACTACCCCCTTCCGCCAAGTATTCCAGATCGACAGAGGCACTTTGCCCAACTTCAAACAGATCAAAATTCGTATTGTGAGTCAACACCGCGAGTGGTGACATTGGTTGATTGGGGGTGAGGTTAGTAACACTCACATCATAGCGATAGTAATCGTCGTCATCGTCCGGACAACCCGCTAACACAGCTACTGATGCAGCGATAAATAGAATTCTAGCTTTCATACATCCCCCTTACTTCACAACAATGGTGATAGTTGCAACAGGGTTTAACCATCGATGGCTACTGCTATCGAGGTCACTGATGCCGCCCGCCGCATCACCATCACCATCACCATCACCATCACCATCACCAATGTTACCTGGATGAATATGAACCTTAGCGTTTGATACTGCCGTTTCTACACCTGTGCCACCAGCGCCAAAGGTAATGAATGGAGGATTTGGCATACTACTAGCCAACTCATCATTGGCTTCAGTACCGGCATCGTAGCCATTCAGTATGGCTTTATAGGTACCTGCTTGAGTTGGGATCTTCCAGCTGTCTAATCCAACAAAGCCATCGTTGGTTGGCAATAACATCGCGCCGAGTGACAAGTAAGCCAGATCACCCGTATCAATATCGAATGTGGTCGCGACACCTGGGTCAAGAATACCGCTCGCAGGGTTTTCAACGACGACACCACCTGCATTGGCGATGACACCAGATAAGCCCGAGATGTCACCACCTTCCGCCATGGATTCCAACTCAGCAGAAGCTGCCTCCCCTGTTCTAAACATGAACAAGCTTGAATCATGAGCCGCTGCCAAGATTGGCGTAAAGTAGATTCCTTTAGTCGCATTAGTCACTGTCACCTCAAGCTGGGCTGCCTGAGCTTGAACAGCCCCAAGAGCGAACATCGCTGAACCAATCACTAAGCTGATTTGAGTACGTTTATTCATTTTGATTCCATCCTTTATTGAGTCCTTTCGAGACCGACAAATGGATAACATCTAAATACGTGTTATCTAGTCAGCCACGAACTGCGGTGTTGTTGACTCTAAGAATGGCGATCAAATCTATCAGCAACTTCATTGAATTCTCATAAAAGTCTCACAAGTTTATCCAAACTTATTACAGCCCAGATAAGTACCCATAGAGCGCTGATATTTAAGTGAAATTAGTCGCCTCGCAAAGCAAAGCAAAGCAAAGCAAAGCAAAGCAAAAGGGAAACATTAAAATAAGAATAACAAAGGATGAAAACGCAAAAAGGCCGAATCGATATACCGATTCGGCCTCTGTTTTTGTGTATTGTTGCTCGTTCTAAAAGCCGTATAGGCCTCTAAGAAAAGCTAACAGTACAACATCAATTTAGAACGCGTAGTTTGCGTCAATAAGCTCGCTTACTTCAACTTTCGTTACTTCAGCACGCGCTTCAAGCCATTGTGCAACTTGCAGTTGTTCTGCTTCAGTTACTGATCGGTAACGCTCGATAGAACATAAGAAACCTTCAAACAGCTCTAGGCCACCGCCACCAAAGCATAGACCGATGCTGTCGATGAAATCGATGAACTCATCAATGAACACATCGTATTGGTCAAAATCAGCAATCGATGTCTTGCAGCTTACTTCAAAACCCAGAATCGCGAATTCACCTAGGTATAGCTTTTTGCGTAGGCGACGATTTTTGTTTTCGATTTTATCTAATTTCATAACTGTCTCTCTTTTCATTTGATTAAGCATTTATACACAGTTCTAACCTAATCCCCAAGTGTTTTGTCTTGCATGAGAAGTGTTATGGCAAAAATCGTGCTACAGAAACAAAAGCTTAATAAAAACTATAAAAATCTGTCACTTAACTGCTTCACGATTGGTCACACATTTACCCAACTTATTAACCAATTCGTTAGTACGCGGGTAAGTCATAAATAATGAATAATAAAGTCAGCTAATAGGAAGCAGTCGCGATGAGCAAGGAAACATTTGATAGTACTCGTTTTAACAAGAGTAAAAACAAGCCCTTCGAAGAAGTTCTAGATGCAAACCTTTCAAGAAGAAACGTATTAAAAGGCGGTTTAGGCATTAGTGCAATGACGGCGTTTGGCGCGTTTGGTTTAGCAGGTCACAGCACAGCTAACGCCGCAACAATGCAAGCAACAGGCGCACAGAAAAGGACCGCAACACTTGCATTCGAATCGGTTAAAGGCTCATTGACTGACAGTGTTGTCGTACCGAAAGGCTATACAGCACAAGTATTGGTTCCTTGGGGCACGCCACTTAACAAACAAGGCAATGCTTGGTTAAAAGATGGAACCAACAACGCACAAGATCAAGCAAACGCACTGGGTATGCACCATGACGGTATGCACTTCTTCCCGCTTGATGGCAACAGCAATGACGGCTTGTTGGTGATCAACCACGAATACATCGACCAAAAAGCACTGCACGCTAATGGTCCTACATACGATGAAGGCAACCGCCCTAGCCTTGATGAAGTACGTAAAGAGATCAACGCACACGGCGTGAGTGTGGTTCGTGTAAAACTTGAAGGCAACCAATGGGTGATGGTCGATAACGATCCTCTGAACCGCCGCTACACAGGCGCGACCGTAATGGATCTGTCTGGTCCTGTTGCACACAGTGAATTTACCAAAACCAAGTTCTCACAAGACGGCAGCCAAGCTCGTGGCACGTTGAACAACTGTGGTAATGGCTACACACCATGGGGCACTTACCTAACGTGTGAAGAAAACTGGCCGGGTTATTTCGTTAACAAAGGCGAGACAACACCAGCGCAAGAACGTATTGGTATCGCTACCGACAAAACACGTTACGGTTGGGACACGCTTTCAGGTAACAAACAAGAACGCCTAGACGAATTTGCTCGCTTTGACGTAACACCAACAGGTGAGTCAGCAATGGACGATTACCGTAACGAAGCACACGGTCACGGCTACATTGTTGAAATCGACCCATACACAGCAAACTCTCGCGCTAAGAAACGTTCTGCACTGGGTTGTTTCCGTCACGAAGGCTGTACGTTTGGTAAGTTGACCGAAGGCGAGCCAATCGTATTCTACTCTGGTCACGATTCTCGCTTTGAATACCTATACAAATTTGTTTCTGAAGAGAAATGGGACCCGCGTGACGCAGAACCGAGTAATCGCCTAAGTGCGGGTGACAAGTACATGGATAAAGGCACGCTGTATGTGGCTAAGTTCAACGATGACGGTTCAGGTACGTGGCTACCACTGAATCTGAGCAGCAAGACAACAAACGGCGGCAAGCTAGGTGATTCATTTGACTCTCAAGCAGCGCTTATCATCAATACAGCGGGCGCTGCCGACCTTGTTGGTGCAACGCCAATGGATCGCCCTGAATGGTGCTCTGTTGACCCAATGACAGGTACGGCTTACCTAACGCTGACTAATAACAACAAGCGTAAAGAAGCGAACTCTGCAAACCCTCGCGTAGACAACAAGTTCGGTCATGTTATCCGTTGGGATGAAGGCAAAACGGCAGGCGAGTTCGATTGGGATATCTTCGTATTTGGTTCACCAGCAGTGGAAGACAAGTCTATTAACCGCTCTGGTCTAACAGACATGAACCAGTTCGCGAGTCCTGACGGCTTAGCGTTTGATGCTCGTGGTATTTTATGGATTCAGACAGATAATGGCGCAGACGAAGTCACTGGCTACACCAATGACCAAATGCTGGCAGTGGTTCCATCTCAATTAACGGATGACCAAGGCAACAGCGCGGTAATTGATGCAAACAATCAAGCGCAGCTAAAGCGTTTCTTTGTGGGACCAAACGGATGTGAAGTAACAGGCTTTACCATAAGCCCAGATTTCAAGTCACTGTTTGTGAACATTCAACACCCGGCAAACTGGCCATCGTCTGAAGATGCAACCGCACAAACTCAAGGCAAAGTCCGCCCAAGAGCATCTACGGTTGTGATTCGTCGAGAAGACGGCGGTGAAATCGCGGTTTAAATATACAACGCAGGCTAAGATCAGAAACATTTCTGTTATCTAGTCTCTGTTCGCTAGCTAAGTAAAATCAAAAAGAGCGATAAGGCCAAATGCCCTATCGCTCTTTTTATATTCTATGCATTCTTCGGTTTAAGTAAGAATCCGAATTTTCAAAACTCACCGTAATCCTAAGTCGTCATCATCCCACGTACGCGTCACCCTCGAGAAGGAGGAACGACTGAGTCGGGGATCTCTGCTCGTTGTAGGCTAACCAGAATTAGCTCACGAACAACCAAACACCAACGCCCATCATCAACGTACCTGCAATGCGGTTCATCAACTTAACATTGTCGGCTTTGCCCAGCATATGCTTTAAGCTCTTTCCGCCTGTCGCGTATAAGGTCATGCAAACAAACTCAGAAACCAGAATGATTGACACGAGAATGAACAACTGCGGTGCTAAGTCTTTATTGCTGTTAATAAAAGGAGGCAGCAAAGAAATCATAAACGCCCAGCCTTTTGGGTTCGCAATTGCAGTGACAAAACCTTGAACCACCAAGTCCCAATCATTGCTGACTTTTGTTGTTTGGTTGTCAGTACTGATCGCCAGTTTGCCTCTCGAACGCCACATCTGAACGCCTAAATAAAACAGGTAACCCGCACCAACAAATTTAAAGCCCGTAAATAGCCATGGGTAATTCAACATGATCGAAGCGATACCCAATACCGCGGCAATAGAAACCACAGCGACACCAGCCAGTTCACCGATCATCATCCATAATGTACGCTTGTATCCAACACTCATTCCAAGTGTCAACGCCAAAGTCATACACATACCGGGCGTGATTGACACGAAGAAAAATGTGGGAATAAAAGCCCAAAGTAGTGCGCTATCCATATTATTACCTTATCGACTTATTTTTATTTACTGGTTCTTACTTTTATTTGATGCTTCTTATTATTACGCGGGCTCGAAATGAAGCGAGGTGAAACGAAGTAGTGATGACAATAAACAATATTGCGATCAATACAAACAAAAAGAGCCACATAACAGTGGCTCTTTTTAGTCACCAACCGTAATTACTTACGACGGTTTTTAATTCGCTTCATCATAGTCAAACGACGTTCAGCGCTTGCTTGATCTTGAGGCTCTTCGTTTGCATTGTTCTTACGACCCTGACGGTTTTTGTACGCCGATTTAGTGTTCAGCTTCTCGATGTAAGCATCACGTTTCTTCGGTTCATAACCCGGTTGTTCAACACGACGAATACGTTGTTGAATCAGTGTTTCAACTTGAACAACAGTCAACTCTTCTTCGCGGTTAACGAAAGAAATCGCATGACCTTGTTTACCAGCACGACCTGTACGGCCAATACGGTGAACGTAATCTTCCGCTAGGAAAGGCATGTCGTAGTTAATTACGTGTGGTAAGTCTTCGATATCAAGACCACGAGCTGCAACGTCGGTTGCTACCATCACACGTGCTCTGCCTTCTTTGAAGTCATCCAAAGCACGACGACGAGCGCTTTGTGCTTTATCACCGTGACAAAGTACCGCTTTAATGCCGTCTAATTTAAGTTCTTTAACAACGTCATTCGCTGTTTCTTTGTAGTTCACGAACACAAGCACTTGGCGCCAGTTTTTACGGCCAATCAGCTCAGAAAGCAGTTCTGTTTTACGCTCTTGATCCACAGGGTAAACCACGTGACCAACAGTAGAAGCCGTTGAGTTTTCGCGCTCAACACTAATACGTTTTGGTTTACGTAGAATATCAACAGACAGTTGGTTTAACTGAGTAGAAGTCGTTGCCGAGAACATCATGATTTGCGGCGATGTTTCTACATCCAACATGATCTTACGAACGGCATTGATAAAGCCCATATCAAGGATACGGTCAGCTTCATCGAATACTAGAAATTCTAGGTTTGCGATAGACACGTTACCCGCTTCTAAGTGTTCTTCCAAACGGCCAGGTGTTGCAACCAAAATATCCACACCCAGTTCTAATTGACGAACTTGTGAAGACATTTTGTTACCACCGTAAACCGCTGAAACGCTTAGTTCAGTGTATTTAACGTAGTCTTTAATGTTTTGAGCGATCTGCGCAGCGAGCTCTCGAGTTGGAGCAAGAATAAGGCCGCGAGCCGTTCCTCTAGACGCCTTTTTACCGCTGTTCAAAAGGTGCTGAATAACAGGCAATGAAAATGCCGCTGTTTTACCCGTACCGGTTTGAGCAGTAGCAAAAATATCATGGCCTTTACGAGCCATTGGAATCGCTTTTTGTTGAATTGGAGTGAGTTTTTCATAACCACACTCAGTCAACGCTTTGACTAATTCAGGAGCAAAACCTTGAGAGGAAAATGACATTGTTACGGGTTCCTTAAGCAGACAGCCTACATTCTTATTTCAGCCGAGCACTATAAAGTAATTAGAGTGATTTATCTCACATTTATCGTGATATAACGCAAACTTTCTCATTTAATCTGGTGTTTACCCCACCTTCAACGAAGTAAACACCGAGATCATCAGTTCAAACAGTTAAAATGGCGCTATTTGATACCACACAGCTTGAGTAGAATCTGCTCGAGATCGTCCCAAGGCATTAACTGCGAGTCGATCACTTCAAGACGAGACTCAAAGCCATCAAGGGAAATTTCATTCACTGACACCACTTGATTCGCCACGTTAAACGCATAGCAACCTTGGTCAGTATTCACCACGGCTTTTACACGCTCAGCCGTAAGATCCGACAGCATTGAAAACAGCGCATCAAAGTCGAACTTATGCTCTGCGCCAAATAGCCAACCGCAACTGAAATAGCCCTGACCTTTATTCTCTTTACGGATGAACGCTTCACCGGGAGGAAGTTGGAATTGAGGCTCTTGTTCAGCGTGATCGTGATGATGCGCTTCAATATGAGAGGAAGCACTGCCGTATACTCTTTCAATGTCCAACACTTCCAATGGCACTTCACCATCGTGAATTAGCTTATGGAAGACTTTTGCTGGCGTTTGATCCGTCACCCAATCATTGAACACATCGATGTCTTCAGAATGAACAAGGTCAACCTTAGTACCAAGAATCACATCTGCACTGTCCAGTTGATCATTGAAATTCTGATTCGACGTGTACTTTTCATTGGATAGGTTTCGTGGGTCAACCAAGCCAAGCGTCGCTTTTAAATCAACATAAGGTGTGTATTGCTCTGAAGTGAGTGTCGCAATAACCTGTTTAGGATGACCAAGCCCAGTTGGCTCAATCAATAAACGGTCCGGCTTTTGGCGCAGTAAGGCATTAATACCTACCGACATAGGCACACCTGCAGTACAACACATGCAGCCACCCGGTACTTCTTTAATTAAAGCACCTTGGTCTGTCATTAATGCGCCATCAATGCCGATTTCGCCAAACTCATTAACCAGGACAGCCCAGTTTTCATTCTCAGGTTTATTTTTGAGCAGGTTCAAAATAGCTGTCGTTTTGCCAACACCCAAGAAACCCGTAATTATGTTTGTAGGAACTTTTTTGGTCATATCAGTTCTCCTTTTTAAGGGAGTATATACACAATCACGGAGAAATTGACCCCAATCGCTTGTTTATACGGAGAATGATTTAAGCCAGAAGTTGTATGAGTGTCACTAGAAAAGGGGGGAACGAAGAAAAATGAATGCTCCAGACGAACTAAAGGCGTACTTATCAGTACGCCTCACTCTCGTTACTCAATCGTGAGTTCGCGAATCAGGAAGCCTTAAATATCGACCTGAACAATTAACGAGAAACTAAAACTTTGTATCTGAATCCATCCAAATTGTGTGTAAAACCTCACTTCTCCTTGCGGTTCGTTATGTTGCTTTACGATTTAACTATGGTTCATTTTTGGGGATATTCAAGCCACCATCAGAGAATCGATCAAAATTGTGACGGCGATTCCACAATTGCCCATAGATTCCATTTATGTAACACGTACATTCCATAAATGAAATTCAACTTTTCATCTTTGCTGCTATAGGATATGCAGAGGACGCGTATAATTTATGACAACCCCGCCTTAACCCATTCAGGAGCCTTATTTCAATGACCAGAAGAGAGAAAATTAAGCAATCCTTATTAGCCAAAATGCCAAGGGATGCTATTAATCAATTTCTCTCAAGAGATAAGACACCCGCTTCCGTTCTCTTTCTTTCTTGTATTGTAGGTGTACTTGCTGGCGTAGTGGGTACCTATTTCGAAGTCGCGGTTCATTTCATCACAGAAACTCGTACCGATTGGCTTAAAGATGAAATCGGTAGCTATTTACCCCTTTGGTTGGCCGCTTTCCTTATTAGTGCTGCATTTGCCTTTATTGGTTACTTCCTCGTTCACCGCTTTGCTCCAGAGGCTGCAGGCTCAGGCATCCCCGAAATTGAAGGTGCGATGGACGGTATGCGCCCTGTTCGATGGTGGAGAGTATTGCCAGTAAAATTCTTTGGCGGCATGGGCGCGTTAGGCTCTGGTATGGTTTTAGGCCGTGAAGGGCCAACCGTTCAAATGGGCGGCAGTATCGGTCGTATGGTCACTGATATCTTTCGAGTCAAAGACGATGACACTCGCCACTCACTGTTGGCTTCAGGTGCCGCTGGTGGCTTAGCCGCCGCATTTAACGCACCACTGGCAGGAATCATGTTTGTGGTTGAGGAGATGAGACCACAGTTTCGCTACTCACTCATATCAATCAAAGCTGTCATCATCTCAGCAGTTTCAGCCAACATTGTATTTCGTTCTATCAATGGCCAATCTGCCGTTATCACAATGCCTCAGTACCAGCCGCCTGAACTCGACGCACTTTGGTTATTCTTATTATTAGGTGTGTTGTTCGGCCTGTTTGGTGTGATTTTCAATAAACTGATTACGCTTTCCCAAGACCTGTTTGTGGCGATCCACAAGAATGACCGTAAACGCTACTTGATGACAGGCACCCTACTTGGCGGTTGCTTTGGCTTGTTGCTCCTTTATACACCTGAATTAACTGGTGGTGGTATTGGTATCATCCCGAACATCACGAATGGCAGCTACAGCGCCAATGTGTTGTTGTTGATTTTCTTAGGCCGAGTCCTCACTACCCTGCTTTGTTTCGGCTCTGGTGCGCCAGGCGGTATCTTTGCACCAATGCTTGCGCTAGGAACACTCTTTGGTTATGCGTTCGGGCTTATCGCAGCGGCATTCTTTCCCGAACTGAATATTGAACCGGGTATGTTTGCAATTGCTGGCATGGGAGCATTATTTGCCGCCACCGTGCGAGCGCCTATCACTGGCATACTGTTGGTTATCGAAATGACCAATAACTACTACCTGATCCTGCCGTTGATCATCACCTGCTTAGGTGCGGTAATCATTGCTCAAATGTTAGGTGGGCAGCCAATTTACAGTCAACTGCTTAACCGTACGCTGAAAAACGAAAAACTAAGACAACAAGATCTCCCTCAACAAGAGGAAGTACGTTAATTACAAATGACTCATGAAACAAAAGCACACATTCAACGTGCTTAATCTCCCGATTCCGTATCAAAATCAAAAAAGCAAACGTTAAACTTGGTATCATCCACTCAAAATTAGTTGAGTGCCCTCAAAATCTATTGATGAAAGGCCTACACACTCTAACTAAAGCAAATATTCTAAAAGTCTTTAATTAACTAAGTCGGAGTAAGTCGTTGAACTGGAGAAGATTAACCCAAGTAAAAAATGTGCCGCCATCTCAGGCGTCTTTAGCACTTGGCGTTATTGGGTTAGGACAAGCTTGGGCGTTATATATCCCGGGCATTGGTGAGATAATTCGTCCCTACCTCGCTGCATTCGGCGCGCTATTATTGCTGCCTGTTTTACTGCGCTATTTAACGAGCTTTAATACCTTCCTTAATGACATTCGCCACCCGTTAAGTGGAAGCTTGATGGCACCAATGAGCATGGCTTTACTGATTCTGTGCGACTATTTAGCCGAGATATCGCCAGCTATCGCCTACCCAGTTTGGTTCTGCGCGCTATTGCTGCACTTTACCATGATGGTGTTGTTCTTTAGTTTTCAGATCATCAACTTCAAAATGTCGAACATTGTACCGAGTTGGTTTCTGTATCCGGTCGGTTTGATCAGCAGTTCCTTAGCTGGCACACAGTTCGGGCACACCGTATTTTCAGAAACACTTGCGGTCACTTGTATTGGTATCTATTTCCTTATGTTGCCAGTGGTGTTATACCGCTTGGTGTTCGAAGGCAATCTTCCTCGCCGAGCAAGACCAACACTCGCTATCATGGCAGCTCCGGTTAACTTGTCTTTAGCCGCTTACTTGGTTAACTTCGACAACCCAGACCCGATTCTAACAGGTGCATTGGCGGGCATTGCCATCACCATGACTTTGTTGATTTACTTGTGTTACATCCGCCTAATGCGTTTGAAGTTCCAACCTTCGATTGCTGCCGTCACCTTCCCATCTGTGATCAGCGCTATTGCCATGCATCGTCTAACTACATTTTTCGGCGCGGAATACCCACAATGGTATTGGCTACACAAGTTTGGTTTCTTTGAGCTAACCATCGCCACCATTCTAGTGATTTGGGTTGCCGGTGGTTACGTAAAAATGTACTGGCCTGAGTTTTTCGATTCCGACTACATGTCCAAGAAGATGAAACGTTCTTAGATAGAAGCGAAAAGATCTTAGCTGAACCATCGTGTTCTGCAGTAGTCGATGATGTCAGACAAAACCAACCAAACCCAAAAAGGCCTCACACTGTGAGACCTTTGAATAGGCAAGGTATTAATAGTTCAGGCGAGTGTTACTAGAAATGCCGAGACCTATTAGAAGTTAGCGTGAGGGCCGAATACTTCGTAGTGAACGCGTGAACGGTCAACTTTCATTGCATCTAGCTGCTCTACGATGTTCTTCATGAAACCAACAGGACCACAGATGTAGAAATCGCTCTCTTCAAAGCCTTTAGTATCAGAGATAGACGCTAGATCCATTTGACCTTGATGCGTGTTTTCACATGCAGATTCATCTTTGTTCATGTACCACGTTTTCGCTTCCCAACCTTTGTCGGCAACAATATCTTTAACACGAGTCGTGAAAGAGTGTTGGCCTACGTTCTCACAAGCGTGAAGGTAAAGTACTGGCTCGTTTTTATCTTCCGTGTTTAGGAACTCAAGCATAGACTGCATTGGCGTTACACCAACACCTGCAGAGATAAGTGTTACTGGCTTGCTGCGCTCTTGATACATGAAGTCACCCGCTGGTGCGTATAGGCTAACCTCATCACCAACAGCAACCGTATCGTGTAGGTGGTTAGATACAACGCCTTGTGTCTCTTGGCCTTGTCCTTCACGTTTAACAGAAATACGGTATTGCTTGCCGTTTGGCTTATCAGACAGTGAGTATTGACGAATCTCGCTGTATTGAGAGCCTTCTGGTTTCACTTCGATACCGATGTATTGACCTGGTGTGTAATCCAGAACTTCACCGCCGTCTTTTGGCTGAAGGATAAAGCTTGTTACTAGCGCTGACTCTTCGATTTTGTCTGCAATCACAAACGCACGCGCTGCTTCCCAACCACCAACAGCTTGCTTACGCTGTAGGTAAAGTTCAGCTTCACGATCGATGAATACTTGCGCCAAGAATAGGTAAGCGGCTGTCCATGCTTCTTCCACTTCTGGAGTAAAGGCGTCAGCAGCTAGTTCACGTAATGTCTCAATCAGGTGCAAACCAACAATTTGGTAGTGCTCTGGTTGAATGTTAAAGCTTGTGTGTTTCTGAGCAATACGTTCAACGGCAGTTGTTAACGCTGCTAGATTTTCAATGTTCTTTGCATATGCCGCGATAGCTTCAAACAGTGCTACGCCTTGGCGACCTGTTCTTTGGTGAGTCATATTGAAGATATCTTTCAACTCAGGGTTATGCGTGAACATACGTTGATAAAAATGCTGAGTTAAAGCTGGGCCTGCGCGCTCAAGTAGAGGAATAGTAGATTTGATGATTTCGATATGTGCATTGTTAAGCATGAATTTACTCCGAACACTGAGCCTTATGACCTATATGTCATTTTGACTACTAAAAATTAAGAATGACTTATCGATTTTCTGAAACCTTAGTTATTTTTAGAAACTGAGTTATTTTGACTCGTTTTCATTTCAAAAAATCGCGAAACCTGATTAATGCAACCTGATTGATTGAGATCAAGAATAGTCTGTTTAATCAGCGCTATAATTGGGCTTCTCTGTATCTTCTGCACAATCAGTGCCAACTTTATCAATCCCCGTCATTACTGATTTTCTTCTCAAAACTCATCTTATAAAAATGTCAAAAAGACCTTTTTTTTAAGTCAATAAGACTCTATTATGTAGATAAACACACACAGTTAGAGTTTTTTATGCAAGATATCTCCGCATCTACCCTCATGGAAATGACCATTGGCCTCGCAAGTGGTGTCAACGATCAAGATCGTTTCAATCGCCTGATCGATGCCATTCGCAAAACCATAACGTGTGATTGTGTCGCGCTTTTAAGCCTTCAAGGCGACACGCTAGTACCTATCGCAATGCAAGGGCTCAGCCGAGATACGTTCGGTCGTCGCTTTATCATTTCAGAACACCCACGGTTTGAAGAGATCTGCGCGTCTCGCTCTCCTGTTCGTTTCGATGCTGACAGCTCCTTACCCGATCCTTTCGATGGTTTGCTTATTGACCATGATGGCGATTTACCAATGCATGCTTGTATGGGCTTGCCTTTGCTATTTGGCGATAAGCTCTTAGGTATTCTGACTCTAGACAGCTTGAAACCTGATGTCTTCGCGAATATTCCGGCGCGTAACCTTGAAGTACTGGCAGCTATTGCAGCCTCAACCATGCAGATGGCACTGACCTTCTCGCAACTTGAGCATCAAGCAAAACAGTCAAAGCAATTACTCGAAGAATTGAACGTAGAAGCGTGGGAACGTGACGGCGGTGAGTTGATTGGTAACAGTGACACCATGGTCGCGCTTAAGAACGACATCGCTGTTGTAGCTCCATCTGAGTTTAATATCTTGATTCATGGTGACACCGGGGTTGGTAAAGAGCTTGTGGCTCGCACCCTGCACCACCAATCTCAACGTAAACGTAACCCACTCGTCTACGTAAACTGTGCTGCAATTTCTGAAAACTTAGTAGAGAGTGAACTGTTTGGTCACGTTCGTGGCGCGTTCACTGGCGCAGACAAAAACCGCTTAGGTAAATTTGCTTTAGCCGATGGTGGCACACTGTTCCTTGATGAGATTGGTGAATTGCCTTTGGCCGCTCAAAGTAAGCTCCTACGTGCGCTGCAAAACAACGAAATCCAACCGGTTGGCCAAGACAACATTCAAACTATTGATGTTCGAGTATTGGCAGCGACAAACCGAGATCTAAAACAAGAAGTTGAAGACGGTCGATTCAGAGCCGATTTGTACCACCGATTGAGTGTGTATCCTATCGCGGTGCCAGCACTGAAAGATCGTGGTGACGACATCAGCCTATTAGCGGGTTTCTTCTTAGAACAAGCGCGTCGTAAGCTTGGTATCAACCAAGTTAAGTTCCGCTCCGACGTTCTTTCTTTCCTAAACCGTTATGGTTGGCCGGGTAACGTGCGTGAACTTGAGCATGTGATCAGTCGTTCCGCATTGAAAGCGTTAGCGCGCAGCACCAATAAAAACCTGGTGACAATCACCAAGGAAGATTGTGGTCCTCTAGACCAAGATCAGCCAATTGCGACGACTCAGGTGAAAAACACACCATTATCGACACCAACGATCGACCTTTCTGCAGGGCTACGTGGTGCAACGGACGATTTTCAACGCAGTATCATTACTGAGGTGTTGGAAGATGCCAACTTTAACTGGGCACAAGCAGGGCGAGTTCTGAAAACAGACCGAGCAAATCTGACTCGACTGTCTAAGCGTTTAGGGCTAAATGTGGCTAAGTCTCATACGATCGAACGGACAAAATAGATATTAGCGGTTTGTTGCGAGCATCTGACAAAACTTGTGTATATAATGCTGCAAATTGTAACGCTAATTTTAAATATGTAGAGAGAGTTATGAAGTTTATCCGTTGGTTCTTAGGTCGTGTCATCTTGTTATTGAATTTTGTTTTCAGCCCACGTGGTGTGAAGCGTTCTCAAGAAGAACAAAGCAAAGTGAATGAGCAAGCAAAAACGCACACGTTATACCAATTCGAAGCGTGCCCATTTTGTGTGAAAGTGCGCCGCGCGATGAAACGTCAGTCGGTTCAATTTGAACTTCGTGATGCAAAAAACAACGAACAACACCGTGCTGAGCTTGAAGCTGGCGGCGGTCGTGTGAAAGTGCCTTGTCTACGTATCGAAAAAGACGGCAAAACTGAGTGGATGTACGAATCTTCAGATATCGTAACTTACTTAGAAAAGCAGTTTGCATAAGCAATAAAGCAACAAAAGTCAGATACAAAAAATCCCTCGAATGTGAGGGATTTTTTATGTCTGTTATTTGGCGTTAATCGCTTCAAATTGGGCGCGAAAGTTCAAACGACTACTTCGTGACAATCAGCATCAATTCAACACGGCGGTTACACGCCTTGCCTTGCGCAGAAGCGTTCGTACAAGCTGGAACATACTCACCGAAGCCACGAGTATAGATGGAACGACTTGATACGTAGTTACTCTCTAATCGAGCCTTCACTTCTTTTGCTCGCTGCTCTGAAAGCGGATCATTGATTCGATCTGTGCCCGTGTTATCGGTGTGCCCTTCAATCACCACATCAATATCTTGGCGTTGAGCAAGGTAGTTGCCTAGCGTATCTAGCCATTGATTATACGCTGGCTCAGGGAATGCTGAACCTGTTTTAAAGTTCACGTGCTGCTCAAGCTTTACCATCACATGGTTACCCGGCAACACTTCAAAATCGATACGGTTTTGTCTTAAAAAGACTTCCAGTGGATCGTTAGTCGAAACGCCACGTCCGTAGTTGGTCGTGATGGTTCTGTGTTGATGAGTGCTGCTCTGAATCGAGTACCCACGATTGCTTGCTACATGAGTCGTTTGAACCACACCCCATTCAGGATGCATCAAGTCGTAATCGGTTTGTGGTGCAGTCTCTAGCATGTCACCGCCAAGTAAGTCAGTTGGTGACGTGGCTTCACACCCAGCCAAAGCTATGCTTAACATTATCGCTAAATATCTCATTACTTCACCAACCACTCATGCAGATAAACCATTCACTAATGTCTATATCGGCACCGAGGGAAAAACTTTAGACGAAAAGAAAGCAGAACCCAAAAAAGTGCTGTTGATCACAGTTAACCGTCTACTAGCTTGTCTTCAGCCGCTAGTTCGAACTGTTTGCATTTATTTACCTTATAATTGTTTTCCAATTCGTACTAAATAGTTAGAATCTCACGACTTCTCAACGCTAGAGCAAACATTATGTTTAAACCATTTACTAAATTCATCACAGCACTCGCTGCCGTACTCATTATCGCGGGTTGTAGTGAAACAGACGAGCCACAAAAAGGCGTTCAATACGAAGCGCTTCCTACTGCTCTAACAGAATTTAACTTGTCTCCGATCACTGAAATCTTCTCTCTTAACTGTGGTCACTGCCGTCAAATGGAAAGTGCCATTCCAGAGATTGAATCTCTAACAGACCAAACTATTGGCAAGATGCACGTGACGTTCAACGAAAGCGCTCAAATCAGCGCAATGATCTACTACACAGCAGTGATGCAGCTTGATGCGACGCCTGACCACGCATTCATGGACGACCTATTTGGTGCCGTTCAAATGGGTGCAGATGCAACACCTGAGCAGCGTCAACAAGCACTAGAGACAGCGTTTACTTCTCGTGGTTTGGTTAGCCCATACCAGCTGAATAAAGAACAGCAAGTCGCTCTTTTCGACTACGTTAAGCAAGCAGAAGAGATCTCAGTAAAAGGTCAGATCAACTCAGTACCAACCTTTATCATCAACGGTAAATACCAAGTACTAACAGCAGGTCACCAAGACGTTGCTGGCATTGCAAAAACGATCAACTACCTTTTGACTCAACCATAATCACGGCTTTAGTCAACTGATTAACACATTTTGTATTAACTACGAAATTCAGCACTCAATATAAATAGGTTTTACTATGTCTAAATTTGTCATCCCGGTCATTGTCTTTCTTTTGGCGGGTTTCATGATTTACCGTACTTGGACGAATCATAAGTCTGGCGGAGAAAACTTCGAACAAGGCCAACAATTTCTAATTGAAAACGGCACTAAAGAAGGCGTGATTACGACTGAAAGCGGTCTTCAATACCTTGTTCTTGAAGAAGGTACAGGCACAGAGCACCCAACTAAGAACAGCAAAGTAACGGTTCACTACCACGGTACGCTAATCGACGGCACTGTTTTCGACAGCTCTGTTGAGCGCGGCGAGCCAATCTCATTTGCTCTTAAGCAAGTAATTAAAGGCTGGCAAGAAGGTTTGACTTACATGGTTGAAGGCCAAAAAGTTCGTCTATTTATTCCAAGCACTCTAGCTTACGGTAAAGGCGGTTCAGGCCCTATCCCACCATCATCGACTCTGATTTTTGATGTAGAACTCATCTCTATCAAATAATCGAAGTTACTGATTTAAGCCCCAACATACGCGCTATGTCGGGGCTTTTTTATATCTGAACATTTGAAGCCTCTTTAGATATTGAGCTATTTAGCTATTTAGCTATTTAGCTACTGTAACAACGACCAAATATACCCTCGAAAACCGACCACTAGACGACTGGTCTAATTTAACTTATAGTACCGCCCATGAACGAAAAAACGAATGACACACGCCTGCATGTTTTAGATGTTGGCTACCAATTAATAGTGAACAACGGCTTTAACGGCGTTGGCTTATCGCAATTGCTTAAAGAAGCGGACGTGCCGAAAGGGTCGTTTTACCACTACTTTAAATCGAAAGAGCAATTTGGCGAGGCTCTGATCCAGCACTATTTTGAGACCTACATCAGCAGAGTTGAAACTATTTTGGTTCATGGTGAAGGCAACCATTACCAGAGAATTGTCAGTTATTTCACTCGATGGTCACAGATTGAAAACGGCACCTGCAATGCTCATAAATGCTTGGTCGTTAAACTCAGCGCGGAAGTTTCTGATCTTTCTGATCCTATGCGCCAAGCGCTATTAAAGGGTGCAGAAAAAGTGACGAATACCATCGAACAGTGCATTGTCGGCGGTATTGAAGATGGCTCCATAAAGGTTGAAGAGAGCCAAGAAGCAGCTCAGAACCTATACTCAATGTGGTTAGGCGCCAGCTTATTGAGCAAGCTGAGCCAAAGCTCACATAGCTTACAGTCAGCTTTGAGCCTTACCGAACGAATTTTAAAAGGTGAAAGCTAATAACGCGCAGCGCGCTTTATTGGCTTTAACTTAAAAAAATCACCCGCCCTCTTATCAATTTGATGACGGCGGGATTTTTAGACAATAAGACTAGACGACTGGTCTAATTCTAAATGTATAAAATACACAATTAAGGACATCCAATGACTCAACAAGACAATCGCCGAATCGTATTGGCTTCTCGCCCAGTTGGCGCACCGACTCAAGACAACTTCCGTTTAGAGACAATAGCTGCGCCAAGCATCAAAGACGGCGAGATGTTACTTCGCTCAGTTTACCTTTCTCTAGACCCATACATGCGTGGTCGTATGAGCGATGCTAAATCCTACGCAGATCCCGTTGCGATTGATGAAGTGATGGTAGGCGCAACCGTATGTCAGGTTGAAGAATCAAACCACGCTGATTACGAAATTGGCGAGTGGGTACTGGCTTACACAGGTTGGCAAGATCTTGGTGTGTCTAACGGTGAAGGCCTTATCAAACTAGGTAAAGAACCAACGCACCCTTCTTACGCGCTTGGCATCATGGGTATGCCTGGTTTTACTGCTTACATGGGCTTGCTTGATATCGGCCAACCTAAAGAAGGCGACACGCTAGTCGTTGCAGCAGCAACAGGTGCTGTAGGCGCAACCGTTGGACAAATCGGCAAACTAAAAGGTTGTCGTGTTATCGGCGTTGCAGGCGGTCAAGAGAAGTGCCAATACGCGAAAGAGGTTCTTGGCTTTGATGAATGTATTGACCACAAAGCTGACGACTTCGCGGAGCAATTGGCTAAAGCGTGTGACAACGGCATCGACGTTTACTTTGAAAACGTTGGCGGCAAGGTATTCGATGCAGTAATGCCTCTGCTTAACACAGGTGCTCGTATTCCTGTGTGTGGCCTTATCTCTCAATACAATGCGACTTCACTGCCTAAAGGACCAGATCGTATGTCTAGCCTGATGGGTATGCTGCTTGTTAAAAGAATTAAGATGCAAGGTTTCATCATCTTTGATGACTACGCACACCGTTACAACGAATTTGCTGTTCAAATGACAGAATGGTTGTCTCAAGGCAAGATGCACTATCGTGAGCACCTGGTTGAAGGTCTAGAAAATGCGCCACAAGCATTCATGGGCCTATTGGAAGGTCAGAACTTCGGTAAGCTTGTTATCAAAACGAACGAAGCTAAATAAATTCAATAAACTGAACCCGTTAACTAGGTAGAATCATGATTACTTTGCATCACCTGAATAAGTCGCGCTCAAAGCGCATCATCTGGCTATTGGAAGAGCTTGGGGTAGATTACCAAATCAAACCCTACCAACGAGACAGTGTCACTTTTCTTGCACCACCAGAACTCAAATCCATTCACCCATTGGGTAAATCTCCTGTCATTGAAGACGATGGCGTCGTGATCACTGAATCTGGTGCTATCACGGAATACCTAATCGACAAATACGGTCAGGGTAAGTTCGCACCTACACGCGGCACCGCAAACTACGTTGAGTATTCGCAATGGCTTCACTTCGCTGAGAGTTCAGGTATTTTGCCAATGCTGCTTAAGATCTTTGTAATGAAGGACGGCTGTGAAACTAACTTCCTAGGCGGTTATGCAGACGATGAAAACCAAAAGATCCTCACTTACGTGAATAATGCACTTGAAGGTAAAACCTACTTGGTTGCAGACACACTAACAGGTGCAGATTTTATGATGTCGTTCATCGTAGAAATCGTGGGTAACTTTGGTGCAACTGCGCTTTACCCTAACATCGCTAAATACGGTGAACTTTTAAAGAGCCACCCTGCTTACCAAAAAGCTGAGCAAGTAGAGCTAGAACACTCGAACTGATCGAGTTTCACTCAAACACGTGCTTGCTAGAGTAAACACAAGAAACTAAATGAAGCCAAAGCCGATTTATCTTCTGCTTTGGCTTCTCATTTGTCTTCATTTCGACAACAATACCGAACTCTAACTGAACAGCCATAGAGTTTGATCTTAATGCCAACAAACGTCGCTCAATACACACCTCTGCACCTAGCAAACACGAATGTCGATTTAGCGCTACCGACTCGTTTTACGTTTCCGTATTACTATACCCCGCACCCTGTGTGTGAATTCGCTATGCTGCAGCTTCAGCAATCACTTGTCGACTGTGGTGTGAATGAAACCTCGCAAGGTAATCTCTACGCTGTGCTTCTTGTTCAGAATCCAACCACACAAGGGTTAGGTTACCTTTCTGCGTTTTCAGGCTTGCAGTTAGATCCGGCTTTGGTCTCTCAGTTAAACAACATTCACTTTGTTCCACCAGCCTTCGATTCAAAACAGTTTCAATCTCAAAACAGTGCGAACCTTGCTCGACAATTGCAGCTCTCGGACGACATTGAAAAGCTGCAACAGTCGCACAATCTAGACACATTATTGGCCGAGCTTGAAGGGTTAAAAATCGAATCAGCAAAAGCTATCGAAGCCTTTCAGTTAGCAATGGCCGCAAACAAAGCTCAGCGTAACGAACTCAGAGAACAAGCCAATCAAGAAAAAGCATTAGGGAATCTAGAGTCAGCGGCGAATTTGCTCAAACAACTGGGCAATCAAAGTAGCCAAGAGAAACGTGACCTAAAAGCACTTCGTATTGAGTGGAAACAGAAGATCGCAGAGCGCCAATCACAAATTGATTTGATTGAAAGCGAACTGAAAAACCGTAAGCAAGATCACCAAGCAGTTTCACAACAGTTGGAAACTCAACGCCTCTCTCACTATCGCTTTATCAATCAAGCCAAGCAATCTAAGAATTTACTCGAGTTGCTCGATGGTAAAGACGCGCTTGAAGGCTCTGGTGACTGCTGCCTACCAAAGCTGCTTAACTTCGCCTTTGAACACGGGTTCAAGCCGTTAGCTTTGTCTGAATTTTGGTGGGGATTACCGCCTACAGACATCATTCGACAACACGCAAACCTCTACCCTGTTTGTCAGAGTAAAAGCTTTGAGATCCTCGAACACCAGTTAAGTGGCATAGAGCTAGAAGATAACCCGCTTATCGTGAACCCTGCGGTTGGTAAGTCTTTTAATATTGTTTATGAAGACGATGAAATCGTAGTCGTCAATAAGCCTGAAGAGTTCTTGTCGGTTCCCGGTAAGTTCATCGAAGATTCAGTTTATACCCGCATAAAAGCGCGTTACCCGGATGCGACTGGTCCTTTGATTATCCATAGGTTGGATATGTCGACGTCAGGTTTGTTGATCTTGGCGCTCACGGCGGAATCAAACAAGCATATTCAGAAGCAGTTCATTAATAGAACCGTAGAGAAACGCTACACCGCTTTGTTAGATGGCGAGATAACGGGCGAATCTGGCAATATCAGCCTTCCTTTGCGCGGCGACATCACGGACAGACCAAGACAACTGGTTTGTCACCAACACGGCCGAAATGCAGAGACCCATTGGCAAGTGGTTAGCACTCACAATGGCAAAACCAAGGTTCACTTGTACCCTAAAACAGGGCGAACCCACCAGCTGCGAGTGCACTGTGCTCATCCATTAGGGCTTGCTGTACCTATTCGTGGTGACGACTTATACGGATACAAACGCGAGCGCTTACACCTGCACGCTGGCTACTTAAAGTTGATTCACCCGACAACCGGTGAATGGATGGAGTTTGAAGTGCCTTCCGAGTTCTAAACTCTAACTTATCGAGCTAAGACTCTTATCTCACTCAATATTTGATCTCATAAAACGCATCAAGGTTCTACAACTGCTTAAGGTATAGAACCCTGATATTTAATTTTAATGTGATTATCACAGTTCATTAGCGTACTTTAGTTACTGAGTTCAATACTGCAGACGCCTAGCCCATCACATCTTTGCGCTGGTCAACACATTCGAAAGAGCCCATTTCGAACTCGCGACAGATCCATGGTCGGTTTTCGTAGATAGTACACATCAGTGTTTCTCTATCTACCGCAGAACACCAGCCGTCGTCTAAGCGCTTCATGGTTTCACCGCCCCATTCATCATAAGCGATGTGCTCTTCAGGTACGCCCGTATCTGTGATGATCATAACCTCTAAACGACAACAGCATGCCTGACAATTTGCACAGGTTACTTCGGGTTCGGTTACGTTCTTTATATCTATCGTCATAAGTGACTACACTGCTAAATTTTGCGTATAGTAATCGAAACCGCCCGCTACGGCTAATAAAGATAGTGCGGCGCGGCGTTTTCATTGATGTAGAAATAACAAAGGGCGCTGTGATTCACTCACAACACCCATAATATTTCGACTTTTCAGCGCGGCTTATCGCCACAGGCTCTATTTAGAACAGGCTCGCGAAGAACAGCTTAACGTAGTCTATTAAACGTTTGAACAAACCGCCCTGTTCAACCGCTTCAAGCGCGATCAAAGGCTGAGTTTGAACATCTTCGCCATCAACGGTGTAATGAACCACACCTAGAGTTTGACCTTCTGCAATTGGCGCTTTCAGTTCAGAGTTAAGCTCGATAGATGCAGTCAGCTTTTTACTGTCTGACTTAGGCAACGTAATGAACGTGTCTTCTGCCACACCTAATTTCAATGTGTCTTGCTCACCAAACCATACCTTCTCTTCAGCCACTTGATCGCCGCCTTTATGCGGGTTTAGTGTATCGAAGAAACGGAAACCGTAGCTCAACAGCTGTTTGCTGTCTGATTCACGGCTCTTAACGCTTGATGCGCCCATCACAACCGCGATAAGTCTCATCTCGCCTTGTGTCGCTGAACTCGCCAAACTGTAGCCAGCACCAGAGGTGTAGCCCGTTTTCATGCCATCAACGGTTAAGCTTCTATCACGCAACAAGCCATTACGGTTATGTTGAGTGATGCCGTTGTAACTGAAAGAGCGTTCGCTGTATAAGCCATACACATCCGGTAAATCACGAATAATGGCACGACCGAGTAACGCGATATCGTAAGGAGTCGAATAGAGGTCGTCTGCATCCAAACCATGTGCATTGGCAAAATGGGTGTTTTCTAGCTTCAGAGAGGTAGCCCAAGAGTTCATCAGGTCAACGAATGCATCTTGTGAGCCTGCAACATGCTCTGCAATCGCAACGCTAGCATCATTACCGGATTGAATAATCAAGCCACGATAAAGATCCATCATTGCTACATCGGTGTTTACTTCGATGAACATTTTTGAAGAGTCTGGGAAGTTCTTCGCCCACGCGTTCTCACTGATTCGTACCTGATCATCAGCAGAGATGTTGCCTCGCTTCATCTCTTGACCTGCCACATAGCTAGTCATCAGTTTGGTCAAGCTTGCAGGGTTTAACTTCGTATGTGCGTTTTTTTCTACCAGCACATCACCAGAATTAAAATCAATTAACACATACCCTTTTGCGCCTAGGCTAGGTGGGCTTGGTACTATAGAAGGTGCTGCGATAGCTGCATTACTTACCATCGCGGCGTTACTTACAATGAATATACTTAATAGAGGGAGAGAGTATTTGGAAAACAGTTTCATTGAATCAAACCTAAGTTAACGTTTTGAGCAGTATAGACAAATGCTAGCAAAAGAAGCGCGAACTTTACGTTGCTTTACGTATTTGTACCATTCGTTACAAATAAAAAAGTATAATCTGCGATCTGACCATATTTTCCACAACTAATATTTACTCCACGAATGCATTCAACGCCTAATGCTATCGCTCAGGCATGCGTCTAAATAACATTTCAACAAAGCCAGTAATACGCTGTTTGCTCTCGCTTGGCTCTAAATCAGGTTGGATGCCAGACTGTGCTAATGCTTGCCATTGTACGACCTCTGAGTTAGGTACGAAAAACGCAATGTACAACGACCCTTTCTCCGCGACTTTACCTTCACCATCGTAAAATGGCACACCAGTAGATAGCTTAATCGCATCGAAGATAGACTCATCGTTCAGTTCCGATTCTTCCGCTAATCCAAAGCCTACAACAACATCACCGACACCATCCTGCTTTAACTGATAACCTTTACTTGAGAGCTGTTCTTGAATCGAATCACGCACTAAATCGGTTACCACGGTTTCATCGTATTTTTGAGAAAGGTAAACCTTTTCTGACTCAGGGTGCCAGGAGTACGTCATCACGCCGTGTTTCATGAAACCAAAGTCACCGCTAGTGACCACACCATAATTGTGTGTGGGTGGTATTTCTTGCGTAGAGCATGCGGTCAGCCCAATAGCCATCAAAGCCAATAGTGCTGCTTTTTTTATGCTTTTTGTTGCACAAATGGATCGTTTTATCATTCGAGGCTTCCTTACCTATATAAGAATAACTATCAATTCAACCTCCAACATAAATAGTAATTATGTTAATAGAAAGGTCATTAAACGTTTGCGTAATCGCTAACCTTCACCTCTGTCTGTTTTGGGGGTTTAATCACAAAAACAGAGTTGGTATAGTTCTCCCCGTTAAACAAAACCAGACCATTCGAGGCACGGAGCTTCCTCAATCATCTCATGAAGAGAAGAATTGGTACCGACAAAGTATCGGCAAATTTAAGAGGGTCAAACAATGGAATTCAATATGGTTGAAATTTTAGGTTACGCTGCGTCTATTATGGTCGCAATTTCATTAACAATGAAAGATATCGTTCGTCTGCGTGTCCTTAACTTTATTGGCTGTGCACTCTTCACAGCATACGGCATCATGATTGACGCATGGCCAGTTGCAGCCACCAACGGCTTTATCGCTTGTGTAAACATCTACTTCCTTGCAAAAATGCAAAAGGAAAAAAAAACGGAAGCGATGAAAGCAGCGAAAGCTTAAATTAACGATTAGCCTTTCAAATAATTCTGAAAAAGCCCAAATAGAGCGATCTATTTGGGCTTTTTTGTGTTTGTCGTTCTCAAGAGCTCGATTTGTGTGAACAAAACTTTTCAATTCAATGAGGCTTTCAACCGATCACATGTAAGCAATGTGATATTCGTTCTCTCGATACGCTTGAGTGTTGTTACGCCCACTCTCTTTTGCTTGATAAAGCGCTTTGTCGGCTTTATCGATAGCGGTTTCAATGTCAGTCAGTGCTTGAGCATGGCAACAACCAGCGCTGATTGTTACTGGCGACACTAAGCCTTGAAGTTGCTCAACACATAACCGTAACGCCTCTGATAATTCGAATAACTCATGTTCATCACAATCAAACGTCACCAAAATAAACTCTTCACCGCCATAGCGTGCAATCAAACGACGACGGTTAACAAATCTCTTCAGTGATTTTGCGACCTCACAGATAACCCTATCGCCTTGAGCATGACCATATTGATCGTTCACCCGCTTGAAATGGTCAATATCCAGCAAAATGACACCGACATTTGTTAGCGGATAAGGCGACCTTTGAGTAATTTTCAGTTTTAGCTGCTCGATAAAACTCCGTCGGCTAGGAAGGCCTGTGAGGTAATCGAGGCTCGCAACATCCAATATTTTGAGATGACGATGCCGCAGGTAAAGCACCAGAACAACAATGATACTCAGTAGACTAACAACCAACGTCATCAAACTTGCCAACAATAAGCTGTGGTTCTTGTTGAGCTCTTGTTCTAAGACACCAGCAGAAATAACCCAATTAAGATACGGATAAAACTTGTAGAAGATGTTTTTACTCGTCGTGCCATCTGCCGTAGAGATAGAGTAACTAAAGTGACCTTCAGGTTCATCGACGACTTTATCGATAAGCAACTCTGAAGAGTCATCAATCAAGGTTTTTAAGTGCTCGTGTTCAAAGTTAGGTTGAAGGACTAACGTGCCTTGTAAATCAAAGATATATACATAGCCACTATCGCCATACGAGTACTTTCTCAATTTGTCTTTAAGTGCTTCGAGATCAACCAGGTACATCAGTTCATCTTTATAGGTGGTCGCCACCAATGTATTGCCACTCGGTAGCCTCACTGAATATGCGACCTTCGCACGCTTGCCAACTTCATGTGGATTGGCGTGCGAGTATTGGGTCATTCCAGACTGTAAGCTCAGTTGTTGTTGAATATGGGTTAAATGCGCGCGATTTTTCCCTTGTAAAAACGGGTGATATAGATGAATACCTTGTGGTGACATCAGGTAGATATAACCAGACTCTCCAATCACCAATTCGTTGGCAATTCGAATGACTTCTTCAACTTCTTGTTCTGGAGAGACACGCAGTGCGTGAGAGGCGACGGTATCAGTCACACCTTTTAGATAGGTTTTGATCGCTTCGTTGACTGTGGTGTCTACGATGTCGTAACTCGCGTTCACAATCGTACGAAAAAACAGTTGGTTAGATTCCAACAATGACCTTTCAGTTCGATTAAATTGAAAGGCAGAAAGAATCATCGACACGACGGCGAGCGCAATTGAAAAATTAAGAATGTATTTACGTCTGACTTTCAAGATTACCCCATAGCTTTCTAATTTTAGGTAACGCTATTTTTTTGTTATAGGCAGACTGTTTTATATCATACTTATCTATTTTACTGAACGAGTGTCGATATTCTGAGAGGTTTCTATACGCAATCTGTGACTTATAGCAAAAACGCCGAACTGGATTCAGTTCGGCTTTTTGATTTTACGTCTAGATTGATTACTTAATTGATACTAATTCCTGATAAATAGACTTAAAAGCATTTGTGTTTATTACCTATTACTACACTCTATTGTCTATAAATAGTTTGCTTAGCATTAAATTAAGAACAAACTTGAGTCCAGCTACCATCGCTACCCGGTTCAGAACTTGTCCACCAGTTTGCTTGGTAAACACTACCGTTGTGAACCACTTGGTCTCCTGTGTTTGCATGGCTTGGGTTACCTGCCCAATCTTTCTGAGGTAAGTCTGGGTAAACCGCTAAACCTGCCGTATCACATGTACCTGGATTGGTGCCACCATCGCCAGGGTTACCGCCACCTGAACTGATATCACCTAATGGTAGATCTGGCTGCTCGAAGCTAAACGCGTAATCAACGCCACCGACATTCACCGCGTAGTTAGCAGGGCCAGAAATTGGCAAGTAATACACCATGTCTAACTCATACACACCGCCAGCAGGAAGCTCTTCCCATGTCGGCAACGTAAACGCCACTCGGTGCATGGTTCCATCTAGTCCACCGATGTTATCCGCGCGAGTATGACCTGAAGCAATCACGGTCAAACCACCACCCGATTGATCTTTCGCGTTATCAGGTGCAGATACTGGGATATCGAATTGGAACTCAGTTCCACCCGGAAGAGCTTGCCCTGTGTTGTTCGTGAACGTGATCTTAGGGTTGATTGGGTAGTTTTGGTCACCGACTTTGAAGCCACCAACCGATACCGCGATATCTAGCGCTTCTGTTGGAATAGCACCCGTCGCTACTTTGTTTCCATATGGTGTTGCAGACTTAAACTTATCGTAGATAGCTTTCGTCATGGTGTTACCCATGTGGAACTCACCGTTACCGCTGTTACACGCTTGCTCAGTCGTATCGATAGAGCTTCGGTTGCCATTCGCATCGAGAACATAACAGTTATAATCCCCTGCTAGTTCCCAGAACATAATGCCGCCGATCTCTTTGTCGATAACGTAGTCCGCTTTCACGTCGATAGACTGTTTATCTTCTGTTGAAAGGAATACGCCCTTCTCTGCGTTCCACAACCAAGGGGCAACCGCCACACTGTCGTAGTTTCTCGTGTAAGTGCCCGTTAGAACATCTGAAGGATCATTCACAGGATCAAGCTTGTAAGCTTCAGCGTAAGAGCCCCAAATACCCTTCTCTAGGTTCTTCGCGTGCCACATAGGGTTAGAACCCGCGCCCATTTCGTTACCTTTTGGATCGGTATCGTGCCACATGTTGTCGATACCAATAGCGCCATGGCCACAGTTGTTTTTCTCGCCTTCACCCGTACCCGCTGAACATTCAGATTGGTTTGGCAGTGCTGCTCGGCCCCAAAGACCATTCTCACCACCCGTTACGCCTTGCCAACCACGAGTGTAGTAAGGCACACCGATGTTAATACGGCCTGCTGGCATAGAACCACGGAAGTAATGGTAAGCCCAATCCGTGTTCAGATAACCAATACCACCGTAAGCCGCCGTGTCGTATACGTTCCACTGCGCTAGCTCTGAATCTTTACCCGTATCAAACAAGGCTGCGTTATGACCTACGTGATCGTTCCACGCACCGTGAAGGTCGTAAGACATGATGTTTACGTAATCGAGGTACTTGGTTACATCGAATGTTTCCATACCGCGTAATAGGTAACCAGAAGAAGGCGCTGCGATCGTTAACATGTAGTGATTGCCATCTTGCGCAGACGCCGCATCGAGCTTCTCACGTAGCACTTTCATCAACACTTGGTACGACGCCCACAGGTATTGACGACGCGGCTCCATGAAGTCTTTGTCGTATGGGTTACCTGCGCCAGCCATAGAAGTTGGGTATTCGTAATCGATATCTAGACCATCGAACTGGTACTTACGCAGCATTTCGACCGCTGAAGTCGCGAATGTTTCGATACCTTGATGGTTGATAGAACCATCAGCATTGGTCGTCATGGTGTAGAAACCACCATCAGCCACGCGGCTGCCATCAGTCGCGAAGTGACCACCTGTTTCAGCCCAACCACCGATTGAGATTAACGTTTTCACGCCGTGTTTTTTCTTCGCTGTCGCTAATGCACCGAAGTGACCTTTGAAGCCTAATGCCGGATCAACTTCCACACCCGGCCACTCTTTACCAACCGCTGCGTTATTTGGATCGTTTACATCACCGACGTTTACTTTGCCATCTGAACCGATGCTCACGAAAGCGTAGTTAATGTGTGTGAGTTGTTCCCAAGGAATATCATTTACTAGGTAAGCAGCTTGTGGGTCATCCCCTGCACGCCAACTTGTGAAGTAACCAATGACACGACGGGGATGGTCTGCGCCCATTTTCTCACGGCCTTCATCATCGTAAATTGTACAGTAAGGAACATCGACACCTTGAGTTTGATATAAGCCATCAGGGCGACATGTGCTCACTGTTGGAGCGCCGTTCACGGTCAAAGATGCCAACGCAGAATCTGCAGTCGCACCTTGGTCGTCTGTTGCTTTCGCGTAAACCGCTAAAAAACCCGCTTGAGTTGTTGTGTAATCTAACGTGTAAGGGCTCGTTGCAGCAGTGCCCACAAGAGCACCCGCTACGTAGAAATCAACCTTATCAACCGTGCCATCGCTATCTGCTGCCGTTGCTGTCAGTGTGACTACACCACCAACATCAACAGATGTCACTGAAAGTGCAACTGAAACTGTCGGTGCTTCATTCCCTGGTTGTGCTGAATCAACAGAAACAGAAACCGCACTTGCAACACTTGCTGCGCCTTCATTATCCGTTGCAACAACAGAAACCTGATGATTACCCGACGTTGCAGCCCAAGTCGTTTCGAAAGGTGCCGCTGTGACTACCGCAACAGATGCGCCATCAACAAAGAACTCAACCGAAGCCACACTGCCATCAGAATCTAGTGCTGTTGCACTCAATACAACATTATCGCCTTCAGTAATCACGTCAGAAGCAGAGGGTGCCGTTAATGAAGCCGTTGGTACTTCATTTGGCGTACCGCCACCTCCGCCACCACTACACACATCAATCTTTTTCCATTGTGCATAGTCACCCTCAAATTGGCTCGGGTTGTTATTTTGATTCCAGTAATTCGCTGAGTACGCGCTGCCGTCATGTGAAACCTGATCACCACCGGTGTACACCGTGGCGGAATCCCACGCTTCTAACGTTGAACAATCCACAGCCGCGTAGCTGTTGAACGCCATTAAGCATGACGCGGTGAGAGTACTGAGTGTAAAAACCTTCTTGGCCACTCTTCCTTGGTTTAGGTGCATGTTAGCTGTCCCTTAAGTTATTGTTTCAAGATGCTTAATTTAAGTGTCATATTTCTCATCACTTAAATCTCTTCGCAAAACAACTGTAGGTAACAGTGCCAATTTAACACCTAAAATATTCGATATTTATAAAATGACTCGCATTAATTTGTTTATAGCATGCAATGAGTCGACACTTATTTTGCACGAACAACTAATATTAAATTTATTTCGGTACGCTAAAAAATATCGCCTAATTCGTATCCTTAATTACAAAACTCTATTCATATCTGCTTTATTTGTTCGTTCTGAAATTTCGTTTTAAAACTAACCAAAAGGGATTGATTTCGCCGTAGAACTGATTTCTTTTCTAAATTTGCCCACTTTTTCTTAACAATTGTGGTAGTATCGCGGATTTTTTTGACGAACCTCACATTTCCAATGCAAGTGTGGGAGAAATACATAGGCTCGAAAGAGCCAAATATAGCGAAGAAATAATGTCCAACTTGACGCAAGTCGCCAACGAAAACATCAACGCAGAATCTACTTCTATCGATTTCAATAAAGCTCAATCTTTGGGTGAAAAACTGGAACTCGGAAACCCAGTCTTTTGGCTTAGTGGCAGTTTTTTAACCCTCTTTGTCATCCTAGCCTTCACCAACACCTCCGTGTTGTCCGAACTTGTAAACATCGGCTTTAGTTATTCAACTAAGTGGTTCGGTGCTTTCTGGCAAGTCCTACTACTTCTCAACTTCATTATCGGTTTAGTGCTTGCACTAGGTCGCACCGGCCACGTTCGCTTAGGAACGCTTGCCCTACCTGAAATGACCACCTTTAAATGGATGTCTATCGTCCTATGTACGCTGCTAGCCGGCGGTGGTGTGTTCTGGGCAGCCGCAGAGCCTATCGCTCACTTTGTTTCAGCTCCGCCACTGTATGGCAACGCAGATCCTCAAGCGATGGCGTTCAATGCTCTATCACAATCTTTCATGCACTGGGGTTTCCTTGCATGGGCAATCTTAGGTGGTTTGTCTTCCATCGTGTTAATGCACTTGCATTACGACAAAGGCCTTCCTCTTAAGCCTCGCACTCTGCTTTACCCAGTACTTGGCGACAAAGCGATTAACAGTTGGGTTGGTAACGTTGTCGACGCATGCAGCATCGTGGCTGTAGCCGCAGGTACTATCGGCCCTATCGGCTTCCTTGGCCTACAAATCAGCTACGCACTGAGCGAACTGTTTGGCATTTCAGACAGCTTTGCAACTCAAAGTGTTGTTATTATCTTTGCTATCGCAATGTACACGCTTTCTGCTTTGAGCGGCGTGAACAAAGGTATCCAACTGGTAAGCCGTTACAACATCATCTTGTCTGTGTGTCTAATCGGCTACATCCTTCTTGTTGGCCCAACGAGCTTCATCGTTGATGGCTACCTGCAAGGTATGGGCGAAATGGTTGATAACTTCATCCCAATGGCGCTATACCGCCAAGATACAGCATGGCTAGGTGGCTGGACTGTGTTCTTCTGGGGTTGGTTCTTAGGTTATGGCCCAATGATGGCAATCTTTATTGCTCGTATCTCACGTGGCCGTACTATTCGCCAAATGATCGTTTCTATTAGCATCGTTGCACCGCTTGTAACGTGTTTCTGGTTCAGCATCGTTGGTGGTAGTGGTCTAGCGTTTGAATTAGAGAACCCAGGTGTGATTTCTAGTGCGTTCGAAGGCTTCAACCTTCCGGCGGTTCTTCTAGCAATTACCGCGCAACTGCCGTTCCCAACTCTGATTGCAATTCTGTTCCTGATCCTGACGACCACGTTCATCGTGACAACAGGTGACTCAATGACTTACACCATCAGTGTGGTAATGACGGGTACGACAGAGCCAAACGCAGCGGTACGTACTTTCTGGGGTATCATCATGGGTGCGGTAGCGATCGCACTTATCTCAATGGGTTCAGGCGGCATCTCCGCTCTACAGTCGTTCATTGTAATCACAGCGGTTCCGGTATCGTTTATCTTGCTCCCGTGTCTATGGCACGCGCCGAAGATCGCGAAGCAGATGGCAAGAGATCAAGGTATCGCTTAATACCTGACCCGATTTAGTTTCGGGTAGCGTAGAACACTAAAAAGCCACTCAAGTGATTCACCTGAGTGGCTTTGTTTTATCTGTTCGTTACTTCTATCTACGATAGCTTATTTCAACCGATAGTTCGGCTTATTGAAACTTTTCACCCGCAGCAACCATAAACGACATCTCAACCAGTAGCTCAGGATTAGCAAGTTCTGCTTTCACGCATGCACGGCTTGGCGCGCAGCCTTCAGGGAACCACGCTTCCCAAACTTCATTGAGTGCATCAAAGTTAGCGAAATCCGTGAGATAAATAGTCACTGACAATACGCGAGATTTGTCGCTGTCTACCAAACTCATCATTTCTTCGGCTTGTTCGAAGATTTGCTGAACCTGACTCTTAATTCCTGCTGTTGTATCCGTCTCTGCCACTTCCACAAAGCTTGCAATACCGTTAAAAACAGTTACATCAGACCAACGTTTGGTCGGGTTAATTCTATGAATTTTCACTGGTTATACTCTTCTTATAATTAGGGTGAACATCAGCGTAATCTAATCCAAATCATGAATATTGAAAACAAAAATTAGAAAGCTCGCGTTACCTTTTGAACAGCACTATCGCCTACCCATTGCTTTGGTTCTCAACATCACTAGCCTTTGAGTTCCTATCGAGACAATAAGTCGCTACCTATTAAGTTTTTAGATAAATATATTAATTATTATTCTCAATGCGAAATTTAATCTGAGCTATTGCGGTCATATTCAGGGAGTTTATTAAATTGAGTACTTTTATGCATGTTCAAACCTATGATTTAAAACAGAGTAATGTGGGATATAACCTAGGCGTGATTGGCGTAGCGTTGGTGTTAGCTTGGATTGGTATTTACAAGTTTACGCCAACCGAAGCAATGCTTATCGAGCCTTTAATCGCAAACCATCCTGCAATGAACTGGCTTTACAATCTGTTCTCAGTCCAAGCTGTGTCTAACATGGTGGGTGGCGCGGAGATCATTGTCGCGATTGGACTGATCGTTGGATTTAAGAAACCGACAGTTGCCTTCTACTCAGGCATTGCTGCAGCGGCTATCTTTGTTGTGACACTCAGCTTCCTGATTACAACGCCAAACGCTTGGAAAGTATCGGATGGCATCTTAGTCACTAACTTCTTCCTAGTGAAAGACATCCTGTTTTTGGCAATCGCAATTAGCGTAATCGAACGCAATAAACCTCAGAAGTAACTGTATAACTAGAAGTGGCCATAACCCTAGAAGTAACCTTAAACCTTTAAATAAAAAGACTCGAAGCTGGCTAGAAGGACGCTGCCAGCTTCTAATGTATAAGGCACTGATAGTCACCTAGTCAGCTAAAACCTTACGATAAAAATTAGCATCTTGATGTTCTCCTTTAAACACCGCGTAGCTCTCAACATACTCGACCAATTCAAAACCGGTATTGGATAAGATTTTGTTGGAACCGATATTGCCCACTAACGCATAGGCATCAACATATTTAAGGTTGGTCTGTTCCTCCAAATAGAGTAGAAACTGCTTTACTGCGTTAGACGCAATGCCTTTTGAAGCAAAGGAACGACCTACTCGATACCCTAGCTCTCCACTATGGGCGATCTGGTCGATATCGCGGATGTTGATTCTTCCACAGACAGTGCCATTGGCATCTTTGATCAACATAGGAATCATCTCACCATTCTCGTATTCAGTTAGAAAGCTGGTGATTTGCTCGGTCACACCTGCATTTGAATAGAAGCTATCACCCCTAACTGGAATAAATTGCTCAAACCACTCTCGATTTTCGACCTCAAAATCCAAAAGCGCACTCGCGTCATTCGGTTGAAGTAAGTGTAAAAATACATCCATGACAAATACTCTAATGTTTCCCTAAAAAGCCGCACCTTATGATTCATGAACCACGGCTTATTAATACGGTTACGGTAAACCTCTCAATTTCTTGGCTGGGTTACCTGCGTAGATACCTTTTTCGGTGATGTCTTTCGTTACCACACTGCCCGCGCCGATTACTGCACCTTCGCAAATGCTGACAGACAGAACCGTAGCGTTAGAACCGATCGTGACGTTGTCAGCTATCAAGATACGCCCCCAACTTTCAGGATTAGGATCTGGCTTGCCCTCTTTGAATAAGTCGTTGGCAAACATGACTCCGTGACCAACAAAGCAGTCACTTCCAATGGTCACATACTCACAGATAAAGGTGTGAGATTGAATCTTGCTTCTCGCACCTATCACGGTGTTCTTTTGAATCTCAACAAAGGGGCCAACGAACACATCATCTTTAAGCTCACAGCCATAAACGTTACTTGGCTCGATGATAGTGACATTCTCGCCACAGGTAATATCAGTAATCTGTGACTTTAATACTCTTGGACTTGCCATACTTCACTTCCTCTCGACATTAGCGTCACAATTCAACCTAAGAGATTGTGCCGTAAGCATTAAAGTGCAGCAAATAGATATGTTGAGAGTTGGCAATGGATCAGAAATTCTGCATAAATTAAAACAGTCCCACCAGCACAACTGACAACAGCACCCCACCGATAAAACTTGGGGCGTGGAATGGCTGAGCTTTAGATCTAACGTACTCTTTTTGAAGGTCTTCTTGGTAAGTTTTAACGGCGAGTTCTTTTACGTAGTTATTTTGCATAATAAGCTCCTTCTTAATCAGTAAGAGAAGCTTAAGACTTGAAGTTAGGTTGAGGTAAAGCAAAAAATCAGATTAATTGAACACTTTATTTTTGTTACTCGAGGATTACCCTGAACACATCGTTATTCACGCCGCCAACATCTACTAACTCTCCCGGTTTCATTAGAAGCGAGGTGTTAAGCTGTCGTGTTGAACGTGGCTCTTTTGTTTCTCGAATCACTAACATATCGACAAAATAGCCAGAGTCTTTCTTTGATATTGAGCCCGAAAACGTAACGCTTTCAACCCTATCGGCAAGGACTGAATTGAATGTTTTATCCTCTAAAACACCTGCGGCGATGGATGTATCACCATAAAATAGCGTGATGGTTGTTGGGTCGGGTACCAACTCTTGATTGGACGAACACCCTATTAGGGTAAGGCATAGCAGTAAAATGGCTCGAAATTGCATAAACTGGTTTTCTTTATTACGTTAAGCGTCCGTTTTTCATATTAAAACACTTCAACCTTATAAATACCATGTTTACGGGATAAGCTTAGGTGTGTCACTTCGATGGACTTGAGTAATGAAGTGAACGGATCAGATCTCGGCCTGTTGAGTTTGCTCCCTATTTGGAAGCTAAACCGAGATCTGATCGATATTATCGAGAAGGGTTCAATTGATTTATGCAACAACGTCTTGTGGAGGTGTCCCTTCACAGTTAGAAACGACAGCATCAATTTGTACTAAAGCATTCATTGGGATTTCTGAAACCCCTACTACCGTTCTTGCAGGCAGCTCAGCATTAAAGAATGTGGTGTAGACTTCGTTTACCACATCAATATCTGAAATATCCTTAAGTTGAATATTAATTTTCACCGTATCGTCCATGCTATGGTCAACGCTTTCAATTATCGCCTTAATATTGTTTAAACATTGTTCCGCTTGTTCTTTTACCCCGCCAGCAACGATTTCATTTGTTTTCGGATCTAAAGGTAATTGGGCTGAAATATGATTGTAGTGAGAGAAAGCAACAGTATGCGAATAAGGCATGAATGGTGCAGAAACAGTATTATTGGTTTCAATAACCAGTAAGCGAGTGTCTTCTGGTAATTGCGGCGGTGTACCGTCGCCATGTGAAATGGATGTATCAATTTGAATTAAAGCACCCATTGGTAATTCAGCTGCGTTAACAACAGTACGAGCAGGAACGTAGCTTGGGAAGAATTTAGCACATACTTCATTTACCACTTCCGCATCTGCGATATTTTTTAGGTAGATAGTCGTTTTAACCACATCATTCATGACGTGTCCGATGCTTTCTAAAATAGCTTTAATGTTTGATAGACATTGCGCTGTTTGCGCTTTGATACCACCATCAACCAACTCACCTGTGGCTACATCTATAGGCAACTGAGCTGAAAGATTGTTGTAGTGAGAAAAGGCTGCAGTCTGCGTAGACACAGCACTTTGAGGTGCGTTATCCGTATTTCTTGAGACCTTAATTAGCGCGCAAGGAGCTTGTGGTTTAGTGCCTTCACCGTTAGAAATGAGAGCATCCATTTGAACCAGCGCATCGCTGCTTGGCAGTGCAGTGACACCCACGACAGTGCGTGTTGGAAGGCTGTTGTAGAAGAAGTTTTTGTAAACTTCATCAATAGCATCGATATCAGAAATATTCTTAACGAAAACATTAATCTTCACGACATCATCCATAACATGGTCGATGCTTTCAACAATCGCTTTAATATTATTCAAACATTGTGCTGCTTGATCTTTAATATCACCGATGACTATTTCACCCGTTTTAGGGTCAATCGGAAGTTGAGCAGAAAAGTTATTATAATGAGAAAAAGCGACCGTTTGTGTAGATACAGAATTAATTGGTGCGTTTTCAGTGTTTCTTGAAATTTTAATGATATCGCTACTCATCGGTATTATCCTTTTAATAAAATAGGTATACGTATTTATATTTAACAATCGTATTGGAAAGAATGATTAAAGTAGCTCCATATTAAGTGAATTATTTTAAGGTAAACGTGATATCAATCAGACTCTCAGTTGACTACAAATCAGCAAGTTACAGAATAATTAGTCATCAAACGACTAATTATCCGTCGTACTAGGCTTTATCAACTGCTAAATTATCTTTAATTTTAAGTCTATTCAATAATCCTGAATACTCTCTCTGATAGTACGGTGAGTAATTCCAGAATTTTAGATAATATTTGATAGGTTGTTCACACTAAAACTTCGTTAATAGCTAAGTTAGTGAGTTTCTCCCCTATACCTGTGCATAAACTCTTAGGCTATTTAATTAATTATTTTCGAGAGCTTATTTTATATAAGTACGTTAATAATATATTCGAGAATCAAATACCTACAATCTGACAATGCCTATGATTAGATACATTTACTC
>NZ_JBFRTQ010000045.1:0-17406 GCF_041474195.1 Vibrio sp. 10N.222.52.C3
GTAGGGTTTAATTAAAGCAAAACGTAAAGTTTAATTATCAGCTAAGACATTATCTTATTAACATCATTGTTATTTAATTGCTTGTAAGGGATGGAACCATTAATGAAAAAGCTTGCTTTAATTACAGGGTCAAAAGGCGGTATCGGCTCAGCAATTTCCTCTAAATTAGTTGCAGACGGCTATCGTGTTATCGCGACTTATTTTACTGGAAATTACCAATGTGCCTTGGATTGGTTTAACGAAAAACAATTCACCGAAGATCAAGTGAGATTGTTTGAATTAGATGTTACCAATACTGCGGAATGTGCGCTGAGCTTAAGCAAGTTGTTAGAAGAAGAAGGCACGGTGGATGTACTAGTCAATAACGCAGGTATTACACGTGATAGCGTCTTTAAAAAGATGGATGCCGAAGCGTGGAAAGACGTGATTGAAACAAACCTAAACAGTCTGTTCAACGTGACTCAACCTTTGTTCGCTCCTATGTGTGAAAAGGGTAACTGCCGTGTCATCAACATCTCTTCCGTCAATGGTCTTAAAGGTCAATTTGGACAGACTAACTACTCAGCAGCGAAAGCTGGAATGATTGGTTTTTCTAAAGCTTTGGCTGCAGAAGGCGCTCGTAGCGGCGTAACCGTGAACGTGATTGCCCCTGGCTACACAGCAACTCCTATGGTTGAGCAAATGAAGCCTGAAGTACTGGATTCAATCAAGAACCAAATTCCGATGAAACGCTTAGCAACACCTGTTGAAATTGCAGACGCAGTGGGCTTTTTAGCGAGTGAATCTGGCGCGTACATTACAGGCGAAACATTGTCTGTGAATGGCGGCTTGTACATGCAGTAATTGGCGAAACTGAAGGGGTTGGAATGATGGAAAAAGTATTTATTGTTGCGGCTAAGCGCACTCCTATTGGTGCATTTACCGGGTCGCTAAAAAACGTATCTGCGGGTGAACTGGCTGGCGTTGCGATCAAAGGTGCACTTGAGTCTGTCGATCTTTCGTTAGATGCGATTGATGAAGTAATCGTCGGCAACGTGATTTCGGCAGGTCAAGGCATGGGGGTTGCTCGTCAGGCTTCCATCTATGCAGGGCTTCCTGAGGAAACACCAGCATACGGCGTGAACATGATTTGCGGCAGCGGAATGAAATCAGTGATGGACGCAGCGGCGCACATCAAAGCACAAGATGCTGAAGTGGTTATTGCTGCTGGCGTTGAAGTGATGTCACAAATTCCTTTTGTGGTACCAGCGAGCGTTCGTAATGGTCACAAAATGGGTGACATCTCAATGAAAGACTTACTGGTTGGTGATGGCTTAACCGATGCGTTTAATCACTACCACATGGGCATGACCGCTGAAAATATCGCGAACACGTTGAATATTTCGCGCCTAGCTCAAGATAACTATGCCTTAGAAAGCCAACAAAAAGCCGTTGCTGCGATAGAGGCGGGTAAGTTTAACGAGCAAATCGTGCCTGTAGAAGTTAAGCAGCGCAGACAAACCGTCACTTTTGATACCGATGAGTATCCGAAGTCAGACGCGACATTCGAAGGTCTGCAAAAGCTTCGTCCAGCTTTTGACCGTGAAGGGTCTGTTACGGCAGGTAACGCTTCGGGCATCAATGATGGCGCGAGTGCAATCATCTTAGCCTCAGAGAGTGCAGTAGCGAAATACGGACTGACACCACTGGTAGAGCTAACGAGCTACGCACAGTCTGGATTAGATCCAAAGATTATGGGTTTAGGCCCAGTAGAAGCCGTTTCTAAAACGCTTGATAAGGCGAATCTCACTCTAGAAGAAGTAGATTTGTTTGAATTGAATGAAGCGTTTGCAGCACAAGCTCTTGGCGTAATGTACCAATTGTCAGAGCAGCATGACTTACCGCTTGATGAGTTCAAGCCAAAGGTCAATGTGAATGGTGGTGCAATCGCGCTTGGCCATCCTTTAGGTGCTTCAGGCAATCGAATTATTGTTGCACTCATCCATGAAATGCTTGAACAGAAAACGACTTATGGCGTTGCTTCACTCTGTGTGGGTGGGGGAATGGGAACCGCTGTTTTGCTAAAAGGTATTGAAGGTTAGAGCCTGATATATCGGTAGCAAGCTTAAATATCGGATCAGCTTTTCAAAGCATCGCGAGTTAATCGATGAGCGTTGGCTGAAACGATAGTGACACAAATTTATTAAACTATGTATTCATCAGGAGTTACTTATGTACACGGATATTTTCAAAACAATTACTGACCAAACTGAAAAGCAATTTGAACCGTACTTAAAGTTCAACAAGTTGGTTGCAAAGAACGTCCAAACGATGACAGAACTGCAAATGAATGCAATGCAGACTTACACGAACATGGGTCTTGCGCAAATGAAAGCAGTGACTGAAATCAAAGACGTGACTAGCCTAACGGCGTTCAACAGCCAGCAACTAGCAGCGCTAACTCAATTGTCTCAACAGATGATGAGTGATAGCTCAAAAATGCAAGCTGCTGCAAAAGAGTTCAAAGAAGATGTTGAAACACTAACAACTGAAAACTTGAAAACAGTTACACCTGCATAAATAAAATCGCCATCGAGTCAGCACAGTGTTTACTGTGAGGCTCGGTGGCGATTTTCCGATTATTGGAGTCATGTTATGTTTCAACACTTCTTTTCGGACTACCTTGTTAAACTTCAACAAACAAACCAGCAATGGTGGGAAAACTTTGAACAAAACAAGGAAGCCGCGCAATCTCCCCTAAATCAAGCGATGCAAGAGTTGAATTTTGATGATGCGTCAAAAATCTTCGAGCAAGCCGCTAACCAACCCGCCGTTCTCCTTCAGTTACAATCCCAGTGGTGGGAACAGCAACTTAAGATTTGGCAAAATGCCGCACTGATGGGTAATACCGAAAGCGTCATTACTGAAGAGCGCAGTGATAAACGCTTTATTGATGAAGCGTGGAAAAATGACCCGTTTTACAGCTTTATCAAGCAGTCTTATTTGTTATTCAGCAAAAGCTATATAGACACCATTAATTCAATCGAAGGCATAGACGAGAAAACCAAGGAACGTGTGGCGTTCTTTTCACGTCAGGCTATCAATGCTCTTTCTCCTAGTAACTTCATTGCGACTAACCCAGAGTTGATGAAGCTAACGCTTGAGCGCAATGGTGAGAACTTGCTAGATGGGCTAGAGCAGCTACAAGTTGACGTTGAAGCGAGCGCGGATATCCTCAAGATCCGTATGACCAACAATAATGCCTTCCGATTAGGTGTTGATGTTGCGAACACGGAAGGTGATGTCGTTTTTCAAAATGATCTGTTCGAGCTTATTCAATACTACCCAAAAACACCTCAGGTGAACGCCACGCCTTTGTTGATCGTTCCTCCATTCATCAATAAGTACTACATTCTCGACCTTCGTGAAAAGAACTCAATGGTTCGTTGGTTGCTTGAGCAAGGGCACAGCGTCTTCATGATGTCTTGGCGCAACCCAGGTGAAGCGCAAAAAGACTTAGAGTTCGGTGACTATGTCACGGAAGGCGTAGCGAAAGCCGTGACGGCAATTGAAGATATCACGGGTAAAGAGCAAATCAATGCTGCAGGTTACTGCATTGGTGGTACTGTTCTCGCTTCAACGGTCGCTTACTATGCTGCTAAAAGAATGAAGAAACGCATTAAAACTGCGACCTTTTTTACGACTCTATTAGACTTCTCTCAGCCGGGAGAGGTTGGCGCATATATCAATGAAACGATCATTAACGCCATTGAGAAACAGAACGATGCTAAAGGATTCATGGATGGTCGTTCATTAAGCGTGACATTCAGTTTGCTTCGTGAAAACAGCCTGTACTGGAACTACTACATTGATAACTACCTAAAAGGCAGCAGCCCAATGGAGTTTGATCTGTTGTACTGGAACAGTGACAGCACTAACGTTGCAGCTAAATGCCATAATTTCTTGCTGCGTGAGCTTTACCTTGAGAATAAACTTGTTCAAGACAAAGGCGTGAAAGTAGGCGGTGTCTGGATTGATCTCAATAAGATAAAAATACCAAGCTACTTCATTTCAGCGAAAGAAGATCATATCGCGCTTTGGCAGGGGACTTACCGTGGTGCCTTGAATACCGGTGGCAACAAGACGTTCGTGCTTGGTGAATCTGGTCATATCGCGGGTATTGTTAACCATCCAGATAAGAAGAAGTACGGGTTCTGGCTGAATGACAACCTAGACGACTCGGCGGATGAGTGGCTAACTAATGCGACTCATAATGAGGGGTCTTGGTGGACACACTGGAATCAGTGGCTACAAGGTTTTGAAACTGACGAAAAAATCGAACCTTTCAATCAAGGCTCAGAGCTTAATCCTGTGATTGGCAAAGCGCCAGGCAACTATGTAAAACAGGTGCTGCCGATTGTCGATCAAGAGCAGGTTGATAAAGAGACCGCAGAGAAAGAAGCGCCAGAAAACGAAGCTTAGGGCGTTAAGTCACATTCAATTATAAAGATACACAACGTCAGATAATAAAAAAGCCACTGAAATCAGTGGCTTTTTCGTATCAACTCATATCAGAATTATCTGGTAGAAGTTGATGGAATCTCGATTGTTAATCGATTTCTTTGTCTTTACCCATAGATAAAATCCAAAGAGATACGGCTGCAACACCTGCAAAGCCACCAAGAATGATAACTGGCATAGCGCTGTAACCTAGGATGTGCCAAATTACGCTTTCTAAAGTACTCATTCAATCGCTCCTTATTGCCAGCCTTCAACGCCGTGCATGTCTGGTAGTTTGTGTGCAATACCTTTGTGACAGTCTACACACGTTTTTTCACCAGAAGCTAGCGCAGTCGAGTGTTGTTTCGCACTACGGGGGCTCTGCTCTGAGAAGTCCATGTAATCGAACTGGTGACAGTTACGACACTCAAGTGAATCGTTCTTCTTCAATCGAGCCCATTCGCGTTCCGCTAGGTGAGCACGACGTGCTTTGAACTTTTCTTCAGTATTGATGGTTTTCGCAATAAAGTGTGCGTATAGCTCTTTAGATGCTTGAACCTTACGAACAATTTTATCTGTCCATTCATGAGGAACGTGACAGTCTGAACAGATAGCACGAACACCAGAACGGTTAGAGTAGTGAATTGTCTCTTGGATTTCAGCAACGATAGGTGCGTGACAGCCAGAACAGAATTCTTCCGTGTTGGTTGCCTCCATACCCGTGTTGAATGCACCCCAGAACAAAAGACCACCCGAGAAACCCAAGAACAAAACAACGCCTACGGCTGCTTTGCTTGGTGTCGCAAGTCTTTTCCAAAACGCTTTAAGTAATTTTATCATATATAGCCTCTCTTACAGTCCGGCTACGATTAACGCAGTGAATCTACAGGTTTGAACTCGTTCTCAACTAGTGGCTTAGCATTAGCTTGAGGTACGTGACACTGTAGACAGAAGTAACGACGAGGTGATACGTCTGCAAGTACCGCATCTTCACGGTTCATGTAGTGAGTTACACTCACTTTAGTAGCACCCATTTCTTTTGCGTTTTTCCAGCTGTGGCAAGAAAGACACTTGTTAGCGTTAAGAGAAACTTCATAGCTACGAATAGTATGAGGCACTAGAGGTGGTTGGTATACGTAGTCACTCTCAAGTACTTGGTCACGAGGGAACTTTTTGAAGTCATCTGCTGCGCGAGTTGCTTCAAGTTCACTTGCACCACGTAGAGATTCTACGCCACCAATGCCGCCTGGGTTATCCAGTTCAGCTTCAGCTTGAACTGCACCAGCTAGCAAAAGACCAGCTGATAGTAGGGCAGTAATCAGTTTTTTCATGGTTAATTTCTCCGCCTAAAGGCTAATTCTTTGAGTGGACTACTTCTTTCAAAAAGTAACGAAAAAAGCAGTCGCAATATTAAAAACGTCAGATCTACGAGCTAAGTGGTAAGAACATATTGTCCTTAAGCGACCTTAGTGATCTTAACTGGACACTTCTTGTAATCCGTCTGTTTAGACAGAGGATCCGTTGCATCCAAGATCAACTTGTTGATCAGAATTCTTGCATCAAAGAATGGTACGAATACCAAGCCTTGTGGTGGACGGTTACGACCACGAGTTTCAACACGAACGCGTACTTCACCACGTTTGTTTTCGATAAGAACTTCATCACCACGGCGAAGACCACGAGCTTTAGCATCAGCAGGGTGGATGTAACAAAGTGCATCCGGTACTGCTTTGTAAAGTTCTGGTACACGACGAGTCATAGTACCTGTGTGCCAGTGCTCAAGAACACGACCTGTACATAGCCACATATCGTATTCATCGTTTGGTACTTCAGGTGGCGCTTCGTATGGTGCATTGATGATCAGTGCTTTACCATCTGGTTTGCCGTAGAAGTCCCAATCAGAACCTTTCTTAGCATATGGATCTGAACCTTCTTTAAAGCGCCATAGTGTCTCTTTACCGTCAACAACAGGCCAACGTAGACCACGAACTTGGTGGTAGCGATCGTATGGTGCTAAATCGTGACCGTGGCCGCGACCAAAGGCTGCGTATTCTTCGAATAGACCTTTTTGAACGTAGAAACCTTGAGCTTGTGCATCGTCGTTAAGCTCTTGAGCTTCAGACAGTGGGAATGCATCAACGTTGCCGTTTTTGTAAAGCACGTCGTACATGGTTTTGCCACGGTACTCAGGCATTTTCGCAACCAGTTCTTCACCCCAAACTTCTTCAATAGTGAAGCGCTTAGAGAATTCCATGATTTGCCATAGGTCAGACTTAGCTTCACCTACAGTTTTCACTTGTTGGTACCATGCTTGTGTACGACGCTCTGCGTTACCGTAAGCGCCTTCTTTCTCAATCCACATTGCTGTTGGAAGGATGAGGTCAGCCGCTTGAGCTGTTGCCGTTGGGTACGGGTCAGAACATACAATGAAGTTATCTGGGTTACGGTAACCTGGCAGACGTTCAGTGTTGATGTTTGGACCCGCTTGCATGTTGTTGTTACACATTACCCAGTAAGCGTTGATTTTACCGTCTTTCAACATACGGTCTTGAAGAACAGCGTGAGCGCCGGGTACCGGTGGAATGGTGCCTTCTGGAAGTTTCCAGATATCTTCTGCAATTTTACGGTGTTTAGGGTTAGCAACCACCATATCGGCAGGTAAACGGTGAGCGAATGTACCAACTTCACGCGCTGTACCACACGCTGACGGTTGGCCAGTTAGTGAGAATGGGCTGTTACCTGGAGTAGAAATCTTACCTGTAAGAAGGTGGATGTTGTACACAAGGCTGTTCATCCATACGCCACGAGTATGTTGGTTCATACCCATAGTCCAAAGTGACATTACTTTGATGTTTGGATCGGCATATTGCTTAGCCAGCTTGATAAGGTCTTCTTGAGATACACCTGACATTTCAGACGCTTTCTCAACTGTGTATTCAGCAACAGACGCTTTGTAGTCTTCGAAAGAGATAGCAGTCATTTCGCCTGAGTTAGGGTTTGCGGCTGCTTTCTGTAGTGGATCATCGTCGCGCAGACCGTAACCGATGTCTGTCGTTGCTTGCTTGAAGTTCGTGTGCTTGTTCACGAAGTCCCAGTTAACCGCATCGTTTTGGATGATGTAGTTTGCGATGAAGTTTGCGATCGCAAGGTCAGACTGAGGGTTGAAGATGTAACCCGTGTCTGCAAGCTCGAAAGAACGGTGGTAGTAAGTAGACAGTACGTTTACTTTAACGTGTGGGTGGCTTAGACGACGGTCTGTAATACGAGTCCATAGTACTGGGTGCATTTCTGCCATGTTTGAACCCCACAGTACGAATGCGTCTGCGTGTTCAAAGTCATCGTAACAACCCATTGGCTCATCAATACCGAAAGTGCGCATGAAGCCTACTACAGCAGAAGCCATACAGTGACGAGCGTTTGGATCTATGTTGTTTGAACGGAAACCCGCTTTCATCATCTTAACGGCTGCGTAGCCTTCCATTACTGTCCATTGGCCTGAACCGAACATACCAACACCTGTTGGACCGTTCTTCTTCAGTGAAGCTTTCCATTTCTCAGCCATCACGTCGAACGCTTTGTCCCAAGATACGGGTGCGAAATCACCATCTTTATGGAACTCGCCATCTTTCATACGAAGAAGAGGTTGTTCTAGACGGTCTTTGCCGTACATGATTTTTGAAAGGAAGTAGCCTTTGATACAGTTGAGGCCTTTGTTTACCGGTGCTTCTGGGTCACCTTGAGTCGCAACCACTTTGCCGTTTTGAGTACCTACTAGTACCGAACAGCCCGTACCACAAAAACGACAAGGCGCTTTATCCCACGTGATTTTTGTTTGATCAGAGCTAGCAATCAGGTTGGTTGCTGTTGCCGGTAGAGTTACACCTGCAACGGCTGCCGCTGATGCAGCTGCGTTTGCTTTCACAAACGCACGTCTTGTCATTTTCATACTTCACCCTCAAGTTGAGAATTGTTACTTCCAGTTTCTAAATCCGTTTCGTCGAGTCCAGTTTCGATTTGGTGATAAACCAAAGCTGTCCCCAAAACGTTCTTAATGTTGTTTATTGCTTCGATGGTGTCCGTTACAAAACCTTGGTTTTCAGTTTCTAGGACCACGATGATTTTGCCTTCAGGGCTATCTCCGTAGATTTCAGCGTTATCGAATTGCTCGATCTCCGCTTTGATCTCATTTAGATGCTCAGGGCTCACATGCACGACTAAACTTGATATATGCACTTCATTTAGTGCCATAAATTGCTCTCGTTATTTTTGTTTTATGCATTACTCACAAGAATAGCCGAAGTAGGGCAAATTGCTACGCAGGCCCCACAACCGCTACACTCATCTAACTCGATTTTTGGTAGAGCAACACTGCCTGCTCTAAGTTCAAATTGAATGGCCATAGGTTCACACATGTCACCACAGCTTCGGCATTCAACATTTTGTTGCGCTAAACACTTATCAGAGATTTGTGCTTTTGCTTGCCAAGGCTCTCCTTGCTTTGGCTTAAAAATGGGTTCGGGACAAACATCTGCACATTGATAGCAGAACGTACACTCATCAATAGAGAAATCTACAGTGGGAAAACCACCATCGCCTACAATGATTATCTTAGTCTCACAACTCTCGATGCATTTACCGCAGCGAGTACAGTCATCTGTAAAGCTTTCTAGGCTGTCAATCCAAGGCAAACGAATCTGGCTTGAGTCAACTTTTCGTCTTGAAAAAAGACGGCGTTTTGATAGATCTACCACTAGATACCTATAGATGTTACTAAGATGTTGTAATTGTAGGTCATTATTCTATTAATATCTTGTAATGAGTCCTCACAAGTAGTGTAGTTTTAGAAACAATTGTATAAATACCCCCTAAGGGCTAATTGGGGGCATATATTGTCTTAGATCAATAAATTACGGAGCGAGTGATCACATATTGAATGGAGCTATGATTTTTGATGTGTGACAATACGATATCGCTGGCAAGTCATTTATCAATAGGAAGGCACTTTTGCTTATAAAACCGGTTTCATCTGTAACAAGTACGATAGCAAAATCTTTGCTCTCTATACTGCTGTTGTCGGTTGCTACGACTGGCTTTGCCATCTTTACTTTGGCTTCAAGTTTGAATGATGCGGAAGCGGTTAACGTGGCCGGTTCAATGCGAATGCAAAGCTACCGTTTAGCCCATGATATTCAAATAGAATCTGTCGATTATGAATCTCATATTCGTGAATTCGAAAGTTCTCTTTACTCGCCATCCATGACTAATTTGGTCAGTTGGAATGTTCCGACAGACATCACAGAAGATTACTATTTAATTATCGGCCGTTGGCATGAGCTAAAACAGGTCTTGAATAGCGAAGAGCGCGATCACTATCTCGTGTTGGTTGAAAACTTCGTGGCTGAAATCGATGGCTTCGTTTATAAGCTGCAAGAGTTCTCTGAAGACAAGTTAATAAAGTTAGCGTGGGCTGGTGGTATCGGCCTTGGTGGGATTCTGGTCATATCTCTTTTTGTTGTTCACTTTGTACGTAAACAGGTTGTTAAACCGCTACATGCTCTTGTCGGTGCGAGCCAAAGAATCAAAAACAGCGACTTCGAGGTAGAACTCAAGGTGACCAGTAACAACGAAATGGGCATTTTGACCAAAACCTTCAACTCGATGGCCAAAGATTTAGGCGTGCTTTATCGAAACCTTGAAGATGTGGTGGATGCAAAGACGATTGAGCTGCAAAATGCGAACCAGTCGCTGCAGGCACTTTATAACTCGTCACAAGAGCTCACGGTGACGCGTATTGCTCCTGAAAACTTCCGAGCTATCTTGCAGCATCTCGTGAGCTTGGAAGGGATTGGATCACTGAGGCTCGAGATTGTCGATAACTCAGGCCGTTCATTGATTATGGATGAAGGTTACGATTCGAATTTAGACTACGAAAAGTTTGAGATGAAACTCGACGATAACGAACTTATTCTCGGCTATTTATACTGTTCATATCACCACGGGCACTCAACTAAAGCTCTGATCGAAAGCTTCATTCAACTGCTATCGAGAGCGATCTACTACAATCGTGCTCAAAAGAAAGCTGAACAGCTTATTATCATGGAAGAGCGTGCCACGATTGCACGTGAACTCCACGATTCATTGGCTCAATCACTGTCGTACTTGAAAATTCAAGTTACACTATTAAAGCGTGTGATTGGCAAACTGCCAGAGCAACAGCACCGAGAGCAATCTGAACAAATCGCGTCTGAGATCGGAAACGGCTTAGCCGACGCTTATACCCAGTTAAGAGAGCTACTCACCACATTTAGGTTGACCATTAAAGAGGGCAACTTTGGAGACGCCTTAAGTACCATGCTTGAGGCGCTCAGCGAGAGAACCGATGCGAAGATTAACCTCACTAATAATCTCTCATCGATCGAGCTTGATGCGCATAGTCAGGTTCACTTGCTTCAATTGATTCGTGAAGCAACAATAAATGCAATAAAACACGCCAATGCCGACTTGATAGATGTATGCTGTATCGATGAGGACGGTGAAGTATTAGTCGTGATAAAAGATAATGGAGATGGCTTTGACTCAAGTAGTTCCAAGGTGAACCACTACGGGATGAGCATTATGCATGAGCGTGCGGTAAGACTGAATGGCGACTTGACGATTGAAGCGGCGCAAGGTGAAGGCTGTACAGTCATATTGAAATATAAAAGTTTGAAGGAAGTTAAAGTTGACGATTTGTAAAGTAATGCTGGTTGATGATCATCCATTGATGCGCAGAGGTATAAGCCAATTACTGAGCTTTGAAGACGAATTCGAAGTGATTGCAGAAGCAAGTAACGGCACTGAAGCGGTTGCTCTTGCTCATGAAGAAGAACCTGATTTGATCCTTTTGGATCTCAATATGAAGGGCATGTCTGGTTTAGATACCTTGAAAGCACTTCGCACTGACGGTTCTAGCGCAAACATTGTTATTCTAACGGTTTCTGATAGCCCTGCAGACATTGAAGCGATTGTAAAAGCAGGCGCTGATGGCTACTTGTTGAAAGACACTGAACCCGATGAGTTAATTGAACTGCTTAAGCAAGCACACAGCGGTGACAAGGCTTACAGCAGTGTGGTTGCTCGTTACCTAAATGATGCTGGAAGCCGCAATGATATCTTCGAACAACTGACTGAACGTGAAATGCAGATCCTTCAAGAAGTCGCGAAAGGTTACCGTAATAAGCAGATCGCCGATCACCTGTTTATTTCTGAATCGACAGTTAAGGTACATATGAAAAGCTTGTTGAAAAAGCTGCAAGTGCCTTCCCGTACCGCTGCAACGGTTCTGTATCTAGAACGCTATGGTGAAATGAAGTAGGGCTTGTTCCTTTGAGATAACACTATTTCAAGCCTGACTGTTTATACATTTTGTACATGTCTCGATAGTTTTAACGATGTTGAGAAAGTGACATTAAAAAAGGCGCTGAACTTATTAAGTTCAGCGCCTTTTTGTTTACGCATTTTATATCAGTATTGGTGTTCGTTTGTTCTCGTTCTTTGAGATTAGAAACTTAAGGCTTAAGCCGCCATTGGAACTAATACAAGCGTACCGAAGATAACCGTGATAAGACCACAGATTACCGGTACAGACGTACGTTTTACGACTTCAAATGGGCTGATTTTACCCATACCAGAAGTCGCTACGATTACGCCAGATACTGGTGAAATTGTACGACCTAGGTTCGATGCTTGAAGCATTGGGATGATTAGGAACGCTGGGTTCAAGCCCATTTTCGCCGCTAATGATGGAGCCAGTTCTACGAATGCATAGAAAGGTGCATTACCTGAACCTGTCGCAATTGCCGCAGCAACCGTTAGACCTGTGAGGATAAGCATCAATGCGATGCCGCCTGCGCCTGCAGATTCGGCAAGACCTATTAGGTTATCAATTGCACCGATAGACATTAGACCTTGAGCAAATACGCCCGCCGCAACCAACAGCATTACCACGCCTTTGAACGCGTCAGCCATGCCTTGGTAGCAAGAGTCTAGATCTTCTAGTGTTTTCTCGCCGTCAAACTTCTTAACAACGTAATCGATAACTGCGCCTACGAAGATAGAACCTACCACAATAGTGTAGATATCAAGTGAAAGCCCTGGAATCGTACGACCGTTGAATAGGAAAACGCCGATGATAGGTAGGAATGGAAGTGCAGCGTAGAAAGCCGGCGCCGTTGTTTCGATTTCAGAAACGTCTACTTTTTCCATTGGTGTGTTTTCTTTCTTATCTAGGTATTTGTTCCAGAAGAAAGCCGCACCCGCCATCACGATGATCGCACAGATAGAAACAGGCAGTACCGTTTGAACAGCAAACACATCAAGAGACATGCCTGATTTTTCTGCCGCGATAACCACATCACCAGACGTTGGTGAAAGAATGATGGCTGCAGGTGACGCACAAACTGCAACTGCCGCTGGGCGAGAAATACCCATTGCCGTCATCATTGGGAATAGGGTTGCCATCAATAGCACACCAAGACCCGTTGCAGAACTTACTGCTAGAGACATCAGACACGCTACGATGTAAGCCGCAACAAGAAGTACATAGGGAGATTTGATCGCAGCAAGCGGTTTAGAGAACTGTTTCACTACCACGTTGTTAGCACCAATGTGCGTCATGTAAGAAGCAAAACCACAAAGAAGCATGATTTGCATGCCTAGGCCGCCCCCGCGGTACTGAAGCATGTATTTAACAAATTCTAGTGAGTCGGTAACCATGTTACCTGTTGAAGCTACCTTAGCTGGTAAGACTGTGTGACCAATAAGGCCGGTGATAAGAAGTAGGGCAAGGCCAGCAGTTAGTAATACACCCGCCGCTTTATAGCCTTTTACAATAAAGTAACCAACAGCAATAGTAATCACTAATCCGATCAAGAGCTCTAACATATAAATCTCCACAAAGTTTAAAAAATATAAGAAAGTGTTTCAGAATATGACAATGAATGTACAGAAAACTGCACTGTGGCACGAGGCATAGTTGAGGTTGATATGATCTAAGACAAACATTTTTTTCGATGTTAATTGTGGTTGTAAATCGTGAAAAACTACTGTTGTTTAGATGTTAATAAACAAATTTTGTGGCTTGTTAGAATATAACTTGGATCACCTTTGATTGTGAGGAGTTGCATACAAAGTTGTGGATTTATAAACCTATGACTTTTGGGGCCTAACGTACAAAAATAAAGAGAAATGTGTGCTTTTACATGATATCTGATTAGTTTATGAACTGAAGCCGACTGGGAACGGAAAGTTAAGTAGGCTTCAGCGAGGGTTGAATTGATGTGGAAATGCATAGGTCCTAACGTATTGGCTTAAGTACAGCTACTGACCGAAATAGTTGATAGTTAGCCGATTAGTTAATGTTCAATTCAGGATCTGCATTTGAGTAAGCAGGTAGGTCAGAACATATTACTTTTTTACAGAAGTGAATCATTCCGCGCTGAGTGACCAATAACAATTCATCATTATTTAATGGGATATAAGCCATGGCATCTGAAGAAAGCTCTACACCTTCACTGATCATAAACTCTCTCAATTGCGTGAAAAGCTAAGAGAGTTTGTATCATTTAACATGGTACGAAGCTGTCTAGAAATGTGCGAAGTTGTCTGGAACTTTGGATACTGCCTAGAACGGTACAAAACAGTCTAGAACGGAGCAAAATTGTCATGTACCACTGTTGGTACTGTCCAGCGTTGATGCGCATCTATAGGCTCTATTGCCGAGTTATGGTGTGGTATTTGTCCACGGTCGCCATACAACCACAATACCAAGTTCGAACGTTCACCACTTGTTATCGGCAGCGCCGCATGGGCAACGTTTCCTCGATGAATCATAGCGACACCAGGCGTGAATGTCGTTTCGTTCATCTTACCCGTAGCAGGGTCATAAAAGTTAAGTTCTGACCCTGAAAACTCTTCATCTGGCATATTTATATTAATGTTGAGCGTGACAGAAGACGCATCAGTATGCAGGCGTAAAGAGGTATCTTTGTTCGCTTGATACTGAATCGAGAACCCAAAAGTTTGCGTATCGTAACCCATGATTTCAGGGAACAGTAAGCGAGCGATAGGGCGCATGTAACTGTCGAGTAAATCTCGGTAAAACGCTTGGAAACTTGGCGCGGCTAAATAACCTTCAGATCGGCTGTCTAACATTGCTCCACCACGGTTAAGCACTATGCCATATGGTGGGCGAAGCGGGATTTGAGCATTCGAGACAGCTTCTAAGTAATCACGCAACTCAGCGAGACGTTCAGCATCAAAGAACTGGAACTTAAATACTCCAGGAGAGAGCTCTTCGAGTAAGTCTTTTACCGCGATTTCTTTCGTTGGATCTTGCCAAGCTTCTCTAACAGCTTCACGCAGGCGGGCATCTAACAGTGAATCATCGAAATCCAATTGGCTGCCTTCCGCACTTGCTTCCCATTCTTTCCAAGCCTCGCTGAACAAGCCCTTATTGTTGTCCCAAAACTGTTGTACAGAAGGAGCTCGTTGAAGCATCGCTTCTCGTGTCGGTAAATCGATGGCGCGTGCGCGCTCTAGTTGATTAGATAACATAATGTGTTCGCTCCTTTTGTTTGCTTGCAACCAATCTATTACACCAAGGTTTGTAGATAAACGGGGCGCTGGGCAAAACAGAATTAACGTTTTCTATATAATCAGCTAAAGGTGGGGTTACTTTTAAAAAGCTGTCAGTCTTTGCTTAGACGTGGTCATTTGAACAATGAACGCAAGGTTTGCTTAGCGAGTTGCGATGTCGTGGGCGCATCAGTGATAAAACAGCGTATGGATGAGATACCCACACGCCGTTTCAAGTATCAGTAGTGATTCGAGACACAACTGATGGGGTGACTTTCTATCTATGAGTAATCTATCTATGATCAATATTGATCTTCGAGAAGCTGACCGAGAATACTTGACCAGCAAACTCTCTTGACGGCTTTATTTGGGCGTAAAGACCGGCTTTAAAGTAGTACTCTTCCTCTAACCATGCTTTTGACAACGTAACCTTGTTGCCATCACGATCTTCTGTTTCTATGCCCCATGGTAAGAACTGTTCTGTTAATTCATTATCAATGAGTGTTGAAAGGTAAATACCTTGGTCATCAAGACGAATCGTGTAATCCCAATCCAGGTTTGCTGGTGCAACCCCTAGGTTGACACTGAATGGCTGACAGTCGCTACACATTTTGTTTCCTGGTAGAAATGAATCGTTCAGAACAACGCGTACCGGTTTGTTTTCACCATCCCACTGCAATTTGACCAGCGCTTGCTTAATGTCCTTGCCATGGATTTGACCAAGAACCACTTTAGGGTCGCTGCCTGTCACATCTTTATCCGGAAATTGGTCAACGCTTAACGTCGCTTTTAGTTCGTGTGTTCCGGTTACTGCCCAGTTTTGGTCTCTAGTGCTGCATCGATTTTCGGTATTGAACTTATACAATTCACGAAGTTCCGAACGAGCGTATTTTGTGTTTGCTGTTGTTGAAACTTGACCACCAAGATCAACGTTGAATTTTAGACGTTCTTCGCCATTAACAGACTCACGAGAGAACCAAGGAAGATGAGTGTCGTTGGTTAAGTACTCTTTACCATTACATTCTTGGGGGATGAGCTCGGCAGCGCTGCTACGGCCATTGTTGTAGTAATCGTCACCACTGACTGGAAGGGTGATTTTCCATTGCTCGATGTTCCAATTGCAATCGGTGCATGTTTTAAGCTCTGCTTGTTCGCTTTTAGCATTAGCTTCACAGCCAGCGAGTAATAATCCACTAGAGATAAACGCAGCAACTTTGAGGTATTTTAAAGGTTGTTGATAGTTGAACATAAAAATTTTTTGTAATACAAAAGGTGAGCAAACTTTATCGATAAACCATGAGGTTTTCATTGGCTAAAGAGCGGTTTTACATTTTGTTGACAGAGCTTTGAGCTACCGATCCCAAAAACACATCTCAATACAATTTTTCTAGTTATGGAGCTAGAGTCAATAGGTTGGTTTTCTTATACGGCTTAGTAATGATTCTCTGAACGATCATGCAAATCCTTTTGCATGTTCGATGGGGGATGCGTTGTTTAGAAATCGTAGTTGAGGTTCATTGAGCTGTAGATTTCGGCGTTACTTTGGTCTGATGCGTCAGTGGTGTTGTAGATGTATTCGGTATCAAAAGTTAGCGCCAAATTGCCTATCAAGATGTTCTTTAGATAGCCTTTAAGATTGTAATTGGTGTTCTCTTCACCGTAAGCCATGTTAGCGGTTGCCCCGATAGAAAACGTCTCTGTGAGCGTCAGAGAGCCATCAACACTGGCATTCACGATCAGCTCATAGTTCTCTTTGTTCGGGAACTCTTCATCGGAGGATTGGCGTTGACTGATTCGGTAACCCGGACCCGCAGAGCCTTGAAGTTTGATTCTTTCAGTATCATAAAAGTGGCGACCCAATCCTGTAGCCGTTATAAATTGCTTACGATAAGTACCAAAGTGGTTGTGTTCAAAACGTGTTGTCGCGACCAAATAGGTGACTTCGTTCAAGTCATAGCTGATGCCATAGTTGGTGGTATAGCGATTGGTGCCGTCTTCATCGTTTTCAGCATCGGTATAGTAGGTATCAAACTGAACTCGTTGGCCCCAGTTCTCTTTTTGTATCCAACAGAGATTCCAGAGTTGATCGACAAAGACGAACTGGTGTTTTGCGAGTAGATCAGGGCAAGATCATGAAAAACCCATATGGAATAAGGGGTAGCGTGAAGTGATGTTTCCACTAACTTGTACACTGAAGTCACAACAAATTCAATACATTCAAGATCGATTTGATGATCAGATTTAGGTGTGGTCATATACTGTTTTTTAACAGCAGATATTTAGCCATAATGAATGGATTAAGCCTTTTGGACC
>NZ_JBFRTQ010000046.1:0-4311 GCF_041474195.1 Vibrio sp. 10N.222.52.C3
ATATTAATTAACTCATTTCATTCTTTGATCTATTTTATACATTCAATTCATAAACTTTAAATTCCACACTTATTTGATGCCAATCAATCAATAATTCGAAATAAATACATAAAGAACAAACTACCTATAAAGTGCTAGCTATCAATAGCAAAAGGCATCTTAGAATGACGAATAAGAAAGAATCTGGGGTAATGAATCTTACTCGAAGAGGCTTCATGAAAGCTTCCTCTGCAGTAGGTAGTGCAGCTGCACTTGCGGGCGGTATTGCATTACCTTTCAAATCCAAACCAGTAGCGGCTGCAGTTGCTGAAAATGTGGATGAGAAAATCGTATGGAGTGCATGTACAGTAAACTGTGGCTCTCGCTGCCCACTGCGTATGCATGTACAAAACGGTGAAATCAAATACGTAGAAACAGACAACACAGGCACTGACGAATACGGTCATCACCAAGTTCGTGCGTGTCTACGTGGTCGCTCGATGCGCCGCCGTGTTTATAACCCAGATCGCCTAAAGTACCCAATGAAACGTGTGGGTAAACGTGGTGAAGGTAAGTTTAAGCGTATTAGCTGGGAAGAGGCTTATGATGAAGTCGCTGGCACCATGCAACGCCTTATCAAAGACTACGGTAACGACACTATCTACCTAAACTACGGTACAGGTACGCTGGGCGGCACGGTTACTAAATCTTGGCCACCAGCTCAAACGCTGATTGCTCGTCTAATGAACCTAAGTGGTGGTTACTTAAACCATTACGGTGACTACTCAACAGCGCAAATCACGAAAGGCTTGAGCTACACCTACGGCGGTTGGGCAAACAACAACTCTTTCTCTGATTTAGAGAACACTAAACTTAACATTCAGTTTGGTAACAACCCTGCTGAGACGCGTATGTCTGGTGGCGGCCAGATCCACCACTACGTTGAAAGCAAAAACAAATCAAACGCAAGAACGATCATCATCGACCCTCGCTACACCGATACTGCCGGTGGCCGTGAAGATCAATGGATCCCAATTCGTCCTTCTACAGATGCGGCATTGGTAGCGGGTCTTGCACACGTGATGATCACTGAAGACCTTGTCGACCAACCGTTCCTAGACAAATACTGTGTCGGTTACGATGAGAAGACCCTTCCTGCATCAGCGCCTAAAAACAGCGACTACAAATCTTACATCCTAGGTTTAGGTGAAGATGGCGTAGAGAAGACACCAGAATGGGCTTCTAAGATCACGGGTATTCCAGTTGACACCATCGTTAAGCTTGGCCGTGAAATGGGCACAGCGAAACCATGTGCGATTCACCAAGGTTGGGGCTTACAACGCACTGCGAACGGTGAACTAGCGTGTCGTGCAATCGCGATGCTGTCACTGCTCACTGGCTCTGTGGGCGTATCAGGCGGTTCAACAGGCGCTCGTGAAAGCGACATCAACATTCCATTTGTCCGCTTCCCTACTGTGCCAAACCCAGTTGAAACGTCTATTTCAATGTTCATGTGGACAGACGCGATTTACCGTCACCATGAAATGACCGACATCACTGATGGTGTTCGCGGTGCAGAGCGCCTTAAGAACCCAATCAAGATGATCTGGAACTACGCAGGTAACTGCATCATTAACCAACACTCAGACATCAACAAGACTCACGCGATTCTTCAAGATGAAAGTGCGTGTGAAATGATTGTCGTGGTTGATAACCATATGACGTCTTCAGCGAAGTACGCCGATATCATCCTGCCAGACTTAACAACGTCTGAGCAAGACGACTGGTGTATGGACGGTAAAGCGGCGAACATGCCTTACTTCATCTACGCGCAGAAAGCGATTGAGCCTCAGTTTGAAGCGAAATCTATCTACGAGATGTGTACTCAGCTTGCGAAACGAATGGGCGTAGAAAAAGAGTTCACCGAAGGCCGTACTCAAGAGCAATGGATTGAGCACCTTTACGCAGAAACTCGTAAGAACGATCCAACACTGCCAACCTTCGAAGAGATGAAAGAGCTGGGTATCTACAAACGTAGCTACGACCACCACTACATCGCTTATGAAGATTTCCGTAAAGATCCTGAAGCGAACCCACTGACCACACCAAGTGGCAAGATCGAGATCTACTCAGAGCAACTGGCTGATATCGCGAAGACTTGGAAGCTGAAAGAAGACGAAGTGATTCACCCACTTCCGATTTACGCGGACTCTTTCGAAGGTCATAACGACCCACTAGCAGAGAAGTACCCACTTCAGCTAACCGGTTTCCACTACAAGGCTCGTACTCACTCGACTTACGGCAACGTTGCAGAAATCAAAGCAGCAGCACCGCAAGAGTTGTGGATCAACCCAATCGATGCAAAAGAACGTGGTATTGAAAGCGGCGACATGGTGAGTATTTTCAACGACCGTGGCGAAGTACATATTCCAGCGAAAGTGACACCTAGGATTCTTCCTCGAGTTGTCGCACTAGGCGAAGGTGCATGGTACGCACCAGATGGTCAGAAGATCGACCATGCAGGCTCTATCAACGTGCTGACGACTCAGCGCCCGAGCCCACTTGCTAAGGGTAACCCTCAGCATACAAACCTAGTTCAAATCAAAGCGCTAAAGAAAGCATAAGGTAGGTTGGAATGAAACAATACGGCTTTTACATTGATTCAAGTAAATGCACGGGTTGTAAAACCTGTCAGCTTGCTTGTAAAGATTATAACGATCTAGACATCAAAACGAACTACCGTCGCGTATACGAATATGCCGGTGGTGGCTTCACTCAAGATGGTGATACCTGGGTTCAGAAAGATGTCTTTTCTTACTACCTATCTATCGCTTGTAACCACTGTACTAACCCAGCGTGTGTGAAAGTGTGTCCTTCGGGCGCAATGCACAAACGTGATGAAGACGGTTTGGTTGTGGTTGATGAGAGCGTATGTATTGGTTGTCAGCACTGTAGCAATGCGTGTCCTTACGGCGCACCACAATACAATGCTAAGAAAGGTCATATGACGAAATGCGATGGTTGTTACCAACGTGTTTCTGAAGGCAAACAGCCTATCTGTGTTGAGTCTTGCCCACTTCGTGCATTGGAGTTTGGTGAAATCAATACACTTCGTGAGAAGTACGGCTCTGGTGCGGATGTGGCTCCACTGCCATCTTCAACAGAAACGCTACCAAACATCGTGATTAAGCTGAACAAAAACGCGAAGCCGACTGGCGATACCAGCGGTCACCTAGCAAACCCGAAGGAGGTGTAAGATGATTTTTCATGAGTGGTCTTTAATCTTCTTTACGGTGCTGGCGCAAACTGCGGTTGGTGGTTACTTACTGATTGGCGCACGTGCACTAGTACTTGGTCATGACGAAGAGAAGCTGAACAGCTACAAGGTTCCAATGTTTATCCTATGGGTACTGATGGGTCTTGGCTTCATGTTCTCGACAACGCACCTTGGCTCTCCACTGCGCGCGTTTAACGCTTTTAATCAGCTAGGTTCGGCTTGGTTGTCTAACGAAGTGTTCTTCGGTGCGGCATTCTTCGCTGTCGGTGGCCTGCAATGGTTACTGTCGGTAGTCAAGAAAGGTGGCGTTGCTATCCAGAAAGCACTGATGGTTGGCGCGATGGTACTGGGTGTTATCTTCATGTACGCGATGATCAACGTATACATGATCAACACAGTACCGACGTGGGACAACATCTACACACCACTGAGCTTCATCATGACGATGGTTGTGGGTGGCTTGCTGTTATCTCAGTTCGTGATTGTATTCGCAAACGACAGCCGCTTTACGGTTGACCGTAACATCACCATGTTGGCTGTTATCGCTGTTGCTATCAGCTTGCTTGTGACAGTAGGAAAACTGAACCTAATCGGAGACATCCAAACTTCAGCGGCAAAAGCGTCTGAGTTAGTCGATGGTTTAGGTAGCTATGTGATTCTTCAAGTGGCACTGCTAATGGCAAGCTTGTTGATTTGGATTCTACCTATGCTGAACAAAGCAAAAGTGAACCCAGTTAACCTTGGCTTAGCACTAGTATTGTTCTTGGCTTCAGAGTTAATCGGCCGTGGTTTGTTCTACAGCCTACATATGACAAGCGGTTTGTAATCGAGTTCTTACAGACATGAGTTGCGTGTAAACATCGCTGCTTGTTTGGTTATCTAGAAGGCTAGATAAACAAAAGGCCCAACACCTATTTAGATGTTGGGCCTTTTTATTTCGTTTTTTCTAGCGTTTTTAATACAGACTTAGCGAGTTCGCTTACATCGTTAGCTTACATAGCTACTTAATGATAGCCGCTGGAATAAACATGTCTTTTAATCGCTTAACCGAAGAA